>NZ_JAVRCK010000018.1:0-110923 GCF_034530815.1 Nostoc sp. DedSLP03 | reverse complement strand
TTATAATTCTAACTTTAAGCCCCAAGCTCATCCCGCCTGGGGCTTTTTGTTTCTCCCAGAAATGCCACATTAGGTGGGTTAATTTAACGCAAGTTCGATGGATAAAAAACGGCAAAAAGCTTGCTAGACATAAAACATGAGAAATTGGGCAGGTGTAGTCGGGAGAGGTTAAGGTCAAATACTATTTGTCAATAAGCAATAGTACTTAAAATATTGCTAAAAGTTGGATCGGAAAGATAATTTTTGAGCAGGCGATCGCGTCATCTTGATACGTATGATTCATTCTTGCCCAATAAGTTCAGTAAAAAAGTTAATTTAATTACCTTGTTCCTGGTCGATTTTCAGGATAATTTCTAATTGAAAAATATTAAGCTTATCTTAAAATCTCACCGATGAGGCAAGTGTAATGTTGCTTTCTGGTTTGAAAGCTTATAAATACAAAATTATGGAGTCTTTCAATTAACAATTGCTACAACTATAAATTAGGTTAGCGATCGCACGAAGTAATTTAGCTGGCTCCACTGGTTTGGTGATATGCTGCCCAAATCCGGCGGCAATTGCCTGTTGATAATCAACCTCACCAGCATAAGCTGTAAGGGCGATCGCGGGAATTTTTCCTCCAAGTTCCGGTGACATAGCTCTAATTTGACGAATCAGCATATAGCCGTCTACTTCTGGCATTCCAATGTCGCTTAACAGCAAATTTGGCTGTAACTGAGGCATAATTCGTAGTGCTTCCATCGCAGATGCCGCCTGGATTACTACCGCACCAGATTGCTCTAATATGAAAGCAATTAACTCTCGTGTATCCCGCTCATCATCCACAAGCAGAACTTTCAACCCCTTGAAGTTGGGCAAATTATCAGCTTGAGAGGCAATCTGATGGCTATTTATATCGACCTGGATGAGCGGTAGCATGACTGTAAAGGTTGCTCCCTGTTCTTCACCCAAACTTTCTGCTTTAACTGTGCCGCCATGTAGCTCAATAATGTGACGAACAATAGCTAATCCTAAGCCCAGTCCGCCGAATTTTCTAGTGGTTGCGCCATCAGCTTGTCGAAAGTAGTCAAAGACGAATGGTAAAAAGTCAGGGCTAATTCCCTTACCTGTATCACTGACTCGCAATTGAACCTGAGACGCAACAGACTCTAAACTGATTTCTATCTTTCCATCTTGGGGTGTAAACTTAATAGCATTGGAAAGTAGATTCCAGATAACTTGCTGCAAGCGATTAAAATCACCTCTGACTAAAAATTTAGAATTTGAAGTTTGGTATTTTAAATTGTTAAGTTGCTGATTAAAATCGATTGAGTCTAAATTTATTTGAGAATTGTCTAATCCCAAATCGTTCGATGGTTCCTGAGCCTTGTCGTTCGCGTAGTGTCCCACAGGGAAAGACTGAGTACCCGCGTCGAAGTCTAAAATCGTAAATTGCAAATCGATCGATTTGGCTTCAGCAGCTAGACGTACAGTTTCTATTGCTGCGGCGATCGCAGTTTCTAGATTCACATGAGCAATATTCAGACTCAGCTTACCTTGGAGAATGCGAGAGACATCCAGTAAATCTTCGATTAATTGGGTTTGCAGCTTGGCATTGCGCTCAATGGTTTCGAGAGCGCGAGTAGTGGTTTCTTCATCATACTTTTTCATTTGTAGTAATTTCGACCATCCCAAAATCGGGTTTAGCGGCGTGCGAAGTTCGTGGGAAAGCACTGCCAAAAACTCATCTTTGATTCGATTAGCTTGGATTAATTCTTCTTTCCGTCGCTGCAACGAAGCCATTAACTGAGCGCGTTCCAGAGCAACCGCCACCTGATCGGAAGTTGCTTGTAATAAAGCTATTTCCCCAGAAGTGAAATTGGTACGGGTGCGACTGGCAAAGCAAAGGACACCAAGCAGCTTTCCTTGAGCAATTAACGGTTGACCTGCATAAGCTGTAATTCCTAAAGCATGGAGGATGTTGGCATGAGGATGGGTAGAGTGCGGCACATTATTGACGACGACTTGACGACGTTCTTGCACCACTTGTCCGCATATCCCTTGATTAAATTCCAGGTATTCAATTGCTTGAAATACTTCATCAGTAATGCCGTTCCAAGCTACTAACCGAAGTTTCTGCTTATTTTCGTGTGTATCGATTAAATAGTGAAAGTAACAGTGCAAATCCATTTGCGCCGAGAGTTTGTTAAACAAGCTGTTCATTAGATCCAAGGGGCGCTCGGTTGAAAGCAAATCACTGGTCGTTTCCGAAAGCAGTTTAAGTCTTTCACTGCGCTCTTGTAAAGCTTGTTCTGCAAGCTGACGTTCGCGAAGGGCGCGTTCGCGTTCGGTAATGTCAATTGCAACCCCTCCTACCAAGCGTTGGCCAGAGGCATCGGCAATGGGAAACTTATAAACAAAAAATTCGCCAAGGGTGCCATCTGTGCGTGGGGCAGACTCAATCGTTTGAACAACCTGATTCCTTTCGGCAACTCTTCTAATGTTATCGAGGAGAGGTTGAGCAATTTGGACTGGAAATAAGTCAAAAATGTTTTTATCGATCGCCTTATTTGTTGCTACATTGAATGTGCTCAAATAAGTTGGACTGAGATAAAGTACGCGTCCGTATGCATTCGTAATCCATGCGGCGGCGGGAATATTATCCATAAAAGCTTGAAATTGCTCTTGGCTCTGACTCAGTGCTTTTTTAACTTGTTTGAGATCGCTAATATCCAGAATGAATGCGACTGATTTATGCCGAGATTCTCCTAAAAGGGAGTAGCCAACTACAACTGGAACGCTGGAACCATCTTTGCGAATAAATTCCTTCTCATAAGGAGTACAGGTTCCCTTCGCTATTGCTTCGGCGATAGCCAGTTCATCTAAATATTGATACTCAGATGGCGTGATATCAGCCCAGCTTAATCTACCTGCTTGGATATCCTCTTGGGTATAGCCGACAATTCGCAAAAACTCGTCGTTGGCTTCAGTGATGCTACCATTCACATCACCAAAGAGAATGCCAACTATATTAGCTTTCACAAAACTCCTGAGCCGTTCCTCACTTGCTTGGATTGCTGCTTCTGCCTGTTTGCGTTTGCTGATATCTGTAGTGCTACCAACTAAACGTACTGGCTTTCCATCAGCATCCCGTTGCACTACTATCCCTCGATCTAATACATAAATATACTGATTGTTTTTGTTGCGAATTCGGTATTCAGCAGCATAGCGATCGCTATTTGCCAAAGCAACTCGCGTCTCTTCTTGTACATATTGCAAATCTTCTGGATGGACAAGCTCGCGCCACCAACTACCAGTTGCTTCCGCTTCTGCGAGAGAATAGCCCAAAATTCGAGTTAACCCATCAGTTCTTTCAACGCTATCTTGTTCTATATTCCAGTCATAAATCAGACAGTTGACCGCAGATGCAGCTAACTCAAACCGTTCGTTCGCTAACCTCAGACGCTCCTCTTTCTGTCGCAAAGTTCGTTCTACTTGTTTGCGTTCAGTGATGTCTCGGAAGAAAATGTCAAGACCATCTTCACTGGGATAAGCGTGAATCTCTAGCCACAAGTCATATTTGGGTGGTAAGTAGTGATGATACTCGAAATGGACGGGAATTTGCTCTGCCATCGCCCGTCGGTAATTTAGCTCTAAATTTGTGCCTAACGATATCGGCCACTCCTCCCAGTGCGACTTACCAATAACCTCTGTGCGGGGTTTATTGTTAATTCGCTCTGCTTGGGCATTTTGGTAGATGATTCGCCAATCTCGGTCTAGAGTCATAAATGCATCACTCATGTTTTCTAGAGTGCGTGTGTTCCGCTGATTGGCTTGCTGTAATGCCGCTTCTGCTTGTTTGCGTTCGCGTAGCGCAGCTTGCTGTTCGCTCAAATCAACAACAAAGGCAATGACCGTTTCTTGAGTGTCTCCCAGGATTACAGAACCGAGCAGAACCGGAATGCGATCGCCATCTTTACGAATGTATTCTTTCTCAAAAGGCTTACATATTCCAGTAGTTTTTACTTCTTCCACCGAACGTTCGCTCAAAGGAAGATATTCAGGTGGGGTAATCTCGCGCCAGTTGATTTGGTTAGCAGAAAAATCTTCTCGCGTATAGCCGATCATCTTCAGAAAAGCATCATTGGCTTCGATGATGCAGCCGTTGTTCATATTAGTTACGATTACCCCAATGATGTTGGATTCTGCCAATCGGCTAAACCGCATTTCGCTATTTTGTAGCAATTTGAGGCTTGTCTCTGCTTTGCGTCTAGCAGTTCGCAACTCTGAAGAAAGCGCAGTAATTAAGAAGGAGACTAGTGAGAATGTGGTTAATCGTACCAGAACTTTCAGGCTGAGGAAATCGAAGCAGTAGACTGGATCGATCAAAAAATAGAGCGCAGTTATCACAGATAAAGCGATCGCTAGCACTCCCAGTCTCATACCACCATACCAGGCGCTAACTGCCACAACAGCATAAAATAATGTAAATATGCTCGGATCGAAAACTGGCAATAATACTTTTGTCAACAGCATTGCCGTCATGACTGCCAGAATCATCACACTAAAAGCTATGAACCGAGAACGCATCATCAAAAATTTTTCAGGTACTTTCACCATCATCTTAAGAGTCCTCCCGTTGCTCCGATTTTGGGAGAGACTTGTGTGCTAGTCTTTTGTCTGCTTTGCCCATCTTCTCTAACATTTCTTCAATCAGCTTTAGTGCCATCTGTGAAGGCACTGTAGCTCCGTTCTCCCAACGATTGATTGTTCGTAGAGAAACTCCTAACTTAGCTGCAAACTTTTCTTGAGAGAGATCGAGTTGCTGCCGAAGTTGACGGATCAAATCTGAAATTTTGAGTGGCTTTTCTAGTTCCATAGTAGGAAGAGTAGGACAGATGTCTCGCCATTCGTCTCCAGCTTGAGGAAGAATTTAAATAATCATTAGTCGTTATCAATTTCATCTTTTGGCGAAACATCAAAATTCAGTTATCGTCTTCACGGCTTAGTGTTTAGTGTAGAAGGTATATCTAAAATAAACATTAAGTTTTGCTTAATATGGGATAGCAAGATAGTATTATCTAAAGCAATTTGACTAAATAATTATTGGCGATCGCACACAGCCAAACAATTGCTAGTGCGCCACACTTTCATGATTCATATTTAAATTAATTTGTTATATATAAAGTTAATTTTGTACTTGATAAAAGCTTTTTTATCTCGCTAATTGAGTAACTATAGCAGCTGACAACTTTTTTACGAACGCGAACAGCGTTTTGCAGACAGAGGCTACGCCAAGGTGAGTACAGATAATTGTATGGTAAAACATGTTGTTATCTCTACTTTTGTACTGCATTCAACCGAACTACGTTGTCAATCTAAAATAGATTCTAAAATATGTAGTTATTTTTACTTCTATGGTCAGATGCTAGTCAAAAAATTATAAAGTTACGATCCACTATTGATAAAACTTTTGCCTAACCCTCATCTTTAACTGTTTTGATTAATCAACACTCCGAAAACTTATTAAACAGTCAACAGGAAAATTCACCAGATGAAGGCTATATATTTAACTGGTTTGATTGGTTTTGTCTTTGGTATCCTCCAGGGTGGTTAATTTTATTCAACCGCCATTGGCAGCACTATCACACAGATCCAGATGGTTGGAATTGGCTAGAATATGGATTATTTTTAATTCCTGGCGGATTTTATCTAGCATTGCTGAGTCGCTGGTTGCGTCTGGGTTTTCGTTCGCCTCGAAAAGAAGTTGGTGAATTCGATCCTAAATATCAACAAGCTTTTCGTAAAGAACTTTTGGTTCCTATAGTTAAATACTATTTTCAAGGAGAGTTGCAACAAGTTGAAAACTTGCCACCAACAGGGCCATTGATTGTGGCGATGAATCATGCCGGAATGTGTTTTCCTTGGGACTTTTTAACCTTGGCTTATTTATTAAGTGAAGCCAAAGGATGGGTAGTACAACCCATAGCAAATCCAGTATTATTTGAGCATCCTTGGATGATTTGGTGGCTACCACCTCAATGGTCGCAGGTTTTAGGTGGTGTGCGAGCCGAATTAGATGATTTTGAGGGGGCGCTTGCTCAAGGTAAAATTCTTTTATATGCACCCGAAGGTGTTCGCGGGCCTTTGAAAGGTTGGAGAAGACGCTATCAACTAGAAAAGTTTGATGTGAGCTTTATTCAGTTGAGCGATCGCTATCATATTCCCATTCTGCCAGTAGTTTGCATCGGCAGTGAATCTCTGCATCCTTGGGCCGTTAATTTCACCAAGTTACAACGACTAGTCAAACTACCATTCTTACCTTTGTCACCTTTAATGTTTGCCTTACTTCTGTTTCCCTCAATGGGAGTTTGGGCAATGAGAACTCGTTTGCGTTACTTTATTCAACCTTTGCACCCAGTAGAATTGGACAACTACTCCAAGAAATGGCGTGCAGCAGCTTATCAACAAGCGCAACAATTAAGAGACAAACTGCAACTTCAAATTAATCATTTTTTGGGCATATCTTAAGCTCGACTTTATCCATTTTTTTCAAAACGGCCGTCCAATCACAGGCTGTTTTGTGTCAACAAGTTCAGCCAGTTGTTTCTGTGTTAACCCTGCTTTTGTTCTAGCTTCATAAATCAACTGTGCCACTTCTGCATTGATTGAAGCTTTTGCCACCATTGCCTCAAGCTCAGGGTCGCTGCTAGTCATTTTGTCAATGATTTTTATAGCATAATCCCTGTATAGCAAAGAATTTGAAAGCCAGTATTGTGCAACTTGGTTTCTGTCCCAAATGTCTTGACTTTTTTGTTACGAATGCTTATCTGTTAGTAACGACAACTTATGTATTCTTACCAATACAACCTGTTTTGTTACCAACACTTATTAGTTAGTAACGACAGCTTGTCCGTTTGTTACTAACATAACCTGTTTCGTTCCCAATGCTTATCCGTTAGTAACTGACTCCATTGAGGAAGCACCAAAACGATAGCCTTTGCCGTAGACTGTGTGAATCAGCGCAGTTTCTTTACCTACCTCAATCTTACGGCGCAGCAAACGAATTAATGCCGCTATCACATTACTACTAGGTTCTTCTTCTTGCCACAAATTTTGCATAATCTGGGCATGAGTCAGAAGTTGTCCAGTGTGTTCCATAAAGTATTGCAACAACTGGCTTTCCTTTTGCGATAGCTCAATTATTCGTCCTTGGCGATAGGCTACTTGATTTTCACAATCCAGTTCTAAATCAGCGACAGTAAGTCGTCCGCTGGTAGTCTCATAAGTTTGAGTACCGGAACGACGCAATAAAGCACGAACTCTTGCTAATAACTCTCGCAGTTCAAAAGGTTTAACCAAATAATCATCCGCACCAGCATCTAAACCTTGTACGCGGTCATCAAGAGTATCTTTAGCCGTCAAGAACAATACGGGAGTGGTTTTGCTTTGGCGGCGCAATTCCTGACAAATCTCTAACCCCGTTTTTCCTGGCAGCATCCAATCTAAAATAAGTAGGTCATAACTGCCCGCCTGTGCAAGTTCGCTGCCAGATGTCCCATCATAAACTGCATCTACGGCATAACCTTCACGAGTTAACAAGCGGCTCAAAGGTTGAGTTAGTTCAACTTCATCATCAACTAATAAAATTCTCATACTGCTTGTGGTAAGCATATAGAGATATTCTCAATATTATTCAACTACCAAGACGCTAAGGATACCAATAAAAAAAATGCTGACTGTTGCATTGCCAAAAGGGGAACTACTTAAAAATAGCATCCGTTTGCTACAAGCTGTCGGATTAGATTTTAGTGCTTTTTTAGATTCAGGAACTCGCCAACTTCAAATTCCTGATACTAAAGGAGTTGCAAAAGCTTTACTGGTGCGGGCGCAAGATGTGCCCGTTTATGTGGAATATGGTCAAGCACAACTAGGGGTTGTTGGTTATGATGTGCTGCGGGAGAAGCAGCCGCAAGTTGCTCACTTGGTAGATTTGCAGTTTGGTCATTGTCGGATGTCAGTGGCGGTAAAAGAATCAAGTGCTTACCGATCGCCTTTAGATTTACCACCGCATGGTAGAGTTGCTTCAAAATATGTCAATTGCGCTCGTGAATATTTCCATAGTCTGGATTTACCTGTGGAAATAGTGCCATTGTATGGTTCAGTAGAGCTAGGCCCGATTACTGGAATGTCAGAAGCGATCGTAGATTTGGTTTCTACAGGGCGGACTTTACGCGAAAATGGTTTGATTGAAATTGCTAGTCTGTATGAAAGCACGGCGCGATTGATTGCTCATCCTCTGAGTTACCGCTTGAATACAGGTAATCTGAGTGATGTGATTGACAATCTGCGCAAGGCCGTTTTGGTAGAGGTTTAATAAGCTAAAAATCTTTTAATTTGGATCTTCCAAAAAAATAAATCTCTTGTGAGGTGGGCATCTTGCCCCCCCTAGTTGTGCAAATTAAATGCGCGACAGCCGATCATTTGTAATTCGTAATAACGCTTCTTTAGATGCTCGTTCCTAACATCCTTGGGTAAAGACGCGATTCATCGCGTCTCTACAAATAGTCTATTTGTCGGATTCTTTTTTAAAATTGATATAACTTCTGGCTAGAGACTAGGTTTTAAAAGCCCTTACCTTTTGTTGCATAAGACGCGTAGAAACTCATCACATACAAAAATTAAATTTTGTATTTAACCCCTCAGCTAATGGAATCAAAGTTATATTGAGATTATTTTTGCAGAGAAAGTAATATTTTTTTGAGCGTTAAAGTTGGATGCGATCGCCAATAATTTAACCAGTATTTTTTTGAAATAATGTTGATAATTAAAAGTAATTTAAAATTATTCTGAAGACGTAATCTGATGATATTTAGTCAAAAAAAGTAGGTGATAAGAAGATGTTTCAAGCTACTCGCCGCCGTCTTGCAATTTGGTACACTGCCGTCACTGCTGTATTACTGCTACTGTTTGCCAGTGGCGTTTATTTATACGTTCGTACTACACTGATTGAGCGGATTGATGACACCCTTAACCATGTAGTGGAAATAGTAGAGCGTTGTCTCACAAGCAGTGGTTGTGCATCTACACTAATATTTGAGCCAATTAATACTGATGCAGATAAATTTCGCATTAATGTAGAAGCCAGTTTTGGTAATAATACCGACGCTGTAGAAGATGACCACATTGATTTAGAATGGTTTAGTCCAACTGGTAAATTACTTTGGTCAACGCTATCTGAACCCCTAAATATTCCCATTCGTGTCAATCGCACTGGTGAAACTGTACGCGTAGTCAAAGCAGAGAGTGAAAATTCAAAATTCAAAATTCCTAACTCCCCACTCTTATTACGACAAGTCACCCAACGCGTAGAGGTGAAACGCCAAGTATTAGGATATCTGCGCGTTAGTCATCCTTGGTTTGAAGTTACTAAACCTAGTCGCCAGTTAATTTTTGATTTGGCATTAGGTATTGGGTTAATGTTGCTTTCTGTAGGTGCAAGTGGTTGGTTTCTTTCGGGTAAAGCGATGGAACCGGTGGGTGAATCTTATCAACGTCTTAAACAATTCACTGCTGATGCTTCCCACGAACTGAGAAGTCCGATTACTTTGATTCAAACTAATGTCCAAGTTGCGCTTGCTGACTTGGATTTAGCAGAGACAGAAACGACTACTTCTTTGCAATATCGACAACAGTTAAAGGTGGTGGAACGGTTAACGCAGCGTTTGGGTAAGTTAGTCAATGACTTACTCTTCCTAGCACGACAGGATAGTGGTATTAGCAAAGATACTTTTTCGCCTTGTCCGTTGGACGCTTTGCTAATAGAGGTGGTTGAAGAACAACAATTGTTAATCCCTGAGAAAGAAATCGCCCTTTCTCTAAACTTAGTTGACCCTCCTATCTCTGAAACTAGCCCCGAATTACTGGAGAATTGGTTTACTCTTGTAGGTAATTGGGATCAATTGATGCGGCTGTTCACAAATTTAATTGCTAACGCTTTGCATTACACTCCAGCAGGTGGACGAGTGAAAGTGGAATTGGCGCGAATAGAAGGAATAAATCGTGTTTCTGGACTACGTAACACCAGTGCCCAGTTGCAAGTTAAGGTGAGTGATACCGGAGTTGGAATTCCAGCCGAAGCCCTACCACGCTTGTTTGACCGCTTTTATCGAGTAGACCCGGCACGTACTCATAGGGCGGAGAATACAGCCAGCGCTACAGGTTCAGGATTGGGATTAGCGATCGCTCAAGCTATTGTCGAACATCATCACGGTCATATTCAAGTTGAAAGTACCCAAGGCATTGGCACTACCTTTACTATCACTTTGCCAATAACTCTTGAGTATTAATTTGTTAATAAATTTTTACTTCTTGTGATAGATGTAAAATTTTAAATTATTCAAAATAACCTTAGTTATTAGCGCGAAAATTTATTTTTTAGCAGTATATTAAATTTGGCTATTACACAAAGTGCTTAATGACAATGATTAAGACTTTAAATCTTGAGAATGAAATCTGTTCATTTTTTTTAGATACTTTTCGTATCCTTAGCTAGATGCGATAAATCGAGTAGTTTGTTAAAAATTTAAATATATTCAACGACCGATAAAACCTAATTTTATTTCCGGTTGGAGAAATTCTTTGTAACAAAAATTGAACTTTTTTTTAGGAGTTAAGAACAAATATGAAGTCTCAAAATTTCCGCAAGTCTGGCAAGTTATTTGGCGCTCTTTGTGGGGGGTTGCTAATTAGTCTGCCAGCAATTCCTCAAGCATTAGCACAAGAATCTACTGTTAAGGTTAACCCAAGTCCTAGCATTTTTAGCGAACCACCCTACAACCGCTCTCAAGCTCCCGGATCGCCGGAATCAGGTGTCACACCACCTCGCCCAGTTCCTCCGGCTGAAGGGCAAGTGTCTCCCGTACCACCACGCCCAATTCCTCCGGCTGAAGGGCAAGTGTCTCCCGTACCACCACGCCCAGGTGCTAGACCACCACGCCCAATTCCTGGCGATCGAACTCAACAGCCTTCATCACCAGCGGTTTCCAATGACCAACAACCACTGGTAGAACCACGGCAAACCCCTAGTGCGACGATCGCACTCACCAATGGGATGGTTAATATCAAGTTAGTGAATGATACTGCGGCTAAGATAACTTTCCAAGTGATTGGCGATACGGCACCGCGATCGCTAGAAGGTAAGTCAGATGTAACGCTGCAAGCTTTAAAAGCACCAGTAACAGTAACATTTGAACGACAAGATGGCGGACAGTTGATAGTGACTCCACAAGGTTCTTCAGAACCAGGAAGCTTGGAAGTCACATTTAAGGAAGCTACCAATGCAGCACAAGGCAGAAGTGCTATGAGAATTGAACGAAACGGTTCAGTGTTCTTGAATTAATTAATTTAGAGCTAGGGCGAAGGTAATTCGCGGCTACTTTTATAAACCACATAAGTGGATTTTGCCTGTGTAGACGCGGTTTCCAACCGCCCTTGTAGTGTTAAATTGACTGCTACTTTCGCTGAAGCATTTTAGTTAATTGCTCCCGCAATTGCACTTCTTGCTTGCTGTCTTGCAATGTCCGCGCCAGTATAATTGCCCTTTCGTAAAAATTGCGGGCAGTTAGGTAGTTACCTTGTTGCTTATATAACTGAGCATAAGATTCAAAAGATTTTAATTCTTCGCGTAAATTTTGTAATTCTTTAGCGAGTGCTAAACGTTGTTCTAGTAAGTCAAAGGCGCGTTCGTAACGTCCGACAGCAGTGTGAGCCGTAACTAAACCATCAATTGCCCGTAATTGATTAGTGCGATCGCGGTTGGTTTTAGCTGTCCGCATTGCTTCACCATAAGTAGCAATGGTATCTTGATAATTTCCAGATGCTAAATAAGCATCTCCTAAATTATTCAAGGTATTTGCTTCACCGATGGCATCGCCAGTCTGACGACGGAAAGTTAAAGCATTTTCGTACAGTTTAATCGCCTTGTTATAATCTCCCAACCTGGCACTTACCAAGCCTAAATTACTCAAAGACAGTCCTTCACCTTCAATATTTTTCACGCCGCGAGCAATTGCGAGTGCATCTTCAATTGTTTCACCAGCAGCAGCAAATTCGCCTTTTTGCAGCAGAAATGTACCGATATTATTCAGCACAAAAATCTGAGATTGCAAGTCTTGAGTATCACGAGCGATCGCTAATCCTCTTCTGAAAGCATCTTCTGCCTGTTTTGAATTACCAAGCTGCACATAAGCCTTAGCAAGCAAATTGTATGTCAAACCTTGTGCTTTCAGGTCGCCAATGGAATGATATAGTTCTAATGCTCGCAAACAAGACGCAATTGTTTTGTCGGCATATCCTGAAGCGTATTCTTGTTGACCAATACGCAGCAAACCGTCTGCTTCATCTCTTGATTGTCGCCCAACGGAATTATTTAAAGGGCGATGGAGTTGTTCGGAAATATCAACCGCACCCGCTACAGGACTCAGCAAAAAAGCAAACAATAAAAAGCTGTGTAAAAGTACCTGGGGACTAGAAATCGCACCTACACAAATTAAGCCTACCTTTTGGTAGGGAAATACAAGCCGTTGTTTCATAAAAATTACCCGTAAAGTTGCGGGTTTAAGTAGAAGGTCTAAGAAAAAGTTTTAAGTTTAAAATT
Source organism: Nostoc sp. DedSLP03 (assembly GCF_034530815.1). Taxonomy (NCBI): domain Bacteria; kingdom Bacillati; phylum Cyanobacteriota; class Cyanophyceae; order Nostocales; family Nostocaceae; genus Nostoc; species Nostoc sp. DedSLP03. The sequence goes on along the minus strand of NZ_JAVRCK010000018.1, from coordinate 98,286 downwards.
GAAGACAAGTAATATACGCATTTCTACTTAAGTTATGATTGAGCTAAATCTTCTCCAAAGTATATAGCACGGATATCTGTGGGCAATTTGTCCTCTAGCATACGATAGCCTTCCTGGAGAAAATTGGCTACTTCATGAGGAGCGATCGCTTCTCCTTCAGCTTGTAAATAAGCAGCGATTCTAGTTTCACTCCAGTGGAAAGTTTGAGCCATTAATACAATTAATCGTAAAATTGGTGGTAGTTGGTCTAATGCCTGTTGTACATAGCACCATAGCGGCGGTGAAGTCGTTTGCAGAGAATAATGAATTGCTTCTGTGGGTGGTAGTTTAATCTCATTTATACAGAAAGCTGTCATATTAATTAACCAATTCTGCATGGTTAAAGCTTCCTCACCTGATTCCGAGTCAGTTAACTTGAGTCCACCGAGTTCGTAATAAATATGTCGCCACGTAAGGGCAAACAGATAATCTGCCTGCACAGGCGATCGCGCCGAATGCCGAATTAAGGTGTAGACTATGGGGCTATAACGGCAAAAAATCACCGTAAAGTACTTTCCGGCATCTGGATAGCGCTGAAACAGAGTCAGTAATTCATGGTCACTGTGATGGAACAGCGACTTCACCAGTGGGTGATTAGCTTCGGGAAAATGAGGAATTTGCACAAGTCTTGGAGTTGATAATTGTTAAAATAGTTCTGGGAATTGCACTCCCCTAGTTAATCGCATAATATCTTGGTGTTGCTCAGTTTGTAGATGAGATTCAGACTAGTTGAGTATTGATAAACTAGAAACAAGGACTTAATTTTAGTCTTAATCGACAATCATAAAATCAACTCTCTTAAAGAATCCTTATTTGTTCATGGTTATAGTAGTTAGTGTGGTATCATTCTTGCTCAGTCCCCTTACTTTAGGCTCCTTTCTGCCTTCCCTGCCCTTAGATAGCCTGTTCTCCACCCAAGGCATTATGGTGATGCTGCTAGCAGCTTACGCTGGTGCTATGTGGATGTTTCTCACTAGTGCCCCAAAAGTACACACTGTAATGGTGTCAGATTTGGAGATTGCCCGACAGTTGTATGAAGGACTGCTAGATTTGCCAGCAGCAGAGGTGCCATTGCACTACTACTACAACTACGAACAAACTATAGGCGCAACTGGCATCGATCCGTTATATATGTCTACTGGGCCGAGCTTGTCTAGTAAAATGATGAATAATGCCAACGATGGGCTGTGGTATCAATTGAAGAAAAATACCCAGCTACACGTGATTACTGGTGCAAGTTTAGGTAGCAAAAATCAGCAACGCCACGTTTGTTTTGACCACGACTGTCTAGAAATGATTTTAATGCGAGTCGAAATGCGCGGTTTGAAATTGAAGATTCGTAACCACAAACCCCTGAACTTTTTGGTCAAGGACTATGAAGGGCGAGTCATTGAGGTGGCTGAGGTAGCGAATTAGTACTTAATGATTAGATTATTTTAAGTTGGGTGGGGCGTAGCTTGCTGCCGTAGGCATCACTCCACCCAATATTTTTGGAATTTAAATTGACTCCATACTTAGCTCCTAATTAATGTCCCATTTCCACCCAGGCTAAAATAGGTAAATCCCCTAACCGAGATGATTTATGAACCAGCCGATATCTGAGACAGTGCGCTGGACTACCGCCGATTTAAAGTTGTTTCCAGATAACGGAAATCGCTATGAAATTATTGACGGGGAATTATTTGTGACTAGAGCGCCTCATTGGAAGCATCAAAAAACTTGTGTCAGAATTAGCACTTCTTTGGATAACTGGTCACAAACTACTGGTCTGGGAGAAGTTGTGACGGCTCCAGGAATAATTTTTGGCGACAATGATAATGTTATTCCTGATGTTGTCTGGGCTAGCAACGAGAGATTACCCCTACTTTTAGACGAGGCGGGGCATTTGACTGGTGCGCCAGAATTGGTTGTGGAGGTGCTATCTGCTGGTAGTGAAAATGAAAAGCGGGACAGAGAACTAAAACTTAAGCTCTACTCATCACGAGGTGTTAGAGAATATTGGATTGTAGATTGGCGCAAGCAACAGGTGGAAGTATATCGACGCGAACAAGCAAGTTTAAAGTTAGTTGCAACGTTATTCAATAGTGATGAATTGAGTTCACCTATATTGCCTAATTTTACTTGTGCGATCGCACAAGTATTTAATTAATATAAAATTACGAATTACGAATTACGAATTACGAATTACGAATTAGTTAATTGTGCTGTAAAAACTCAACTTTGGGCAATAACGGGTCAGTTACAATCCCCACACCACTAAAACCCCAGCGTTTGAGCAAATTTCCCAACTGTGTACGCGCAATAGATTCCACAGCAAAGCGATTTGCCACTTCTGCTGCGTGCGCGTTGAGATAGCTAAGGGCGTCAAAGTTTTCTTGAAACAGCAATAAATAGCCCGATGTTTCAGCATCAGGACGAGCTATAAGATAATTCCCGTCAGTTTTTGAGCGCACCAAGTAATAGACATCAGACAACATGGAGATGAAGTTGTTGGGGAGAAAAAAGTCCTTCAAATAAAAAACATAGAGGAATATCGCACAACTTTAATTTTCGAGTATTCCTCATTGCTTTAATATCAACAATGTAATATGAAATATTTATTTATCCAAATTTGCCGCTGACGTAATCTCTGGTATCTTCCTGCTGAGGATTGTTGAAAATTACTTCTGTTGCATCATACTCTACCATATAGCCATTACGGGTTCCTGTCTCTGAAGTCCGAACATTAAAAAAGGCTGTTTTATCAGAAACACGCGCTGCTTGCTGCATGTTATGGGTGACAATGACAATAGTATATTGCTCTTTAAGTTCGTGAATCAGTTCTTCAACACGCAAGGTGGAAATAGGGTCAAGAGCAGAGCAAGGTTCATCCATCAGTATAATTTCAGGTTGGACTGCGATCGCACGAGCAATACATAACCGTTGTTGTTGTCCACCTGATAAAGACGAGCCACTTTGCTGTAGTTTATCTTTGACTTCATCCCACAAAGCTGCTTTTCTGAGACTGCTTTCTACCAATTCATCCAAATTACCTTTATAGCCGTTGATTTTGGCTCCAAAAGTAATATTGTCATAAATTGATTTGGGAAATGGGTTTGGTCTTTGAAACACCATCCCAATCCTCCGACGCACTTCTACAGGGTCGATATCTGATGCATACAAATTTTTGTCGTAAAAAAGTATTTTACCTTCTGCCCGAAATGACTCAATCAGGTCATTGAGACGATTATAGCATCGCAACAATGTACTTTTACCACAACCAGAAGGGCCGATAAAAGCAGTAACCTGATTTTTGGGTATATCTAGCCAAATATTCTGTAAGGCTAAAAACTTGCCGTAGTAAACGTTGAGATTTTCAGTGCGTAAAACGGTATCAGTGTCATTCACTGTCCTAGTATTAGTAGCCATAAATTAAATCTAGTGTTAGTTTAAGCGATGGGATATGCACTGTGGATGGTTGTTTACTAAGCTTTTTTGCGAGTTGCCCAGCGAGCGATGATACTTGTGATTAGAACCATCAATACCAAAATCAAAGATGCTGCCCAAGCTAGAGATTGCCAATTTTTAAACGGAGAAATGGCGTATTTGTAAACCAAAACAGCTAGAGAAGCTGTTGGTTGGAATAAACCATCTGGCCAAAAGTTAGAAAATAGGGCAGTAAATAGCAAAGGTGCGGTTTCTCCAGATGCTCTGGCGATCGCTAGCGTTGCCCCAGTTACAATAGCTGGTAAAGCTGCTGGTAAGACTACTTGACTTACAGTTTGAAAGTTAGTCGCTCCCAACCCTACAGAAGCTTGTCGCAAATCTTGCGATACTAACTGTAACGCTTCATCAGTAGTTCGCAGAATAATGGGCAACATCAAAATTGCCAGTGCAAACCCTCCAGCTAGAGCTGAATACGATCCTAAATTCAACTTTACCATTGTCAAAACTACAATCCCATAGGCAAATACCCCAGCAATAATTGAGGGGACTCCACTAAGGACATTAGCTGCAAAACGCACCCATCTAGCTACTCTTGCCGAACTAAATTCTGTGATGTAAATCGCCCCTAAAACTCCAAAGGGGATACTAATCAAGGCAGCAATTCCTACCATCAGTAGCGTGCCTAAAATTGCATTACCAAAGCCTCCTCCTTTTTGGAGAGCTTTGGGTGGCAATTCCACAAACACGGCCAGATTCAGACTGCTAAAGCCTTTAATAATCACGTAAGAAAGCACTGCTAGCAAAGGTAAAAGTGCCAATACTCCGCAGATAAATGCGACTACAGTCATCACTGTATTGAACAGTGTCCTTTGAGACGTGGGAGAGCGAGTTAAACTGCGCTCTGGAAAATTAGAAGTCATAATTTAACTCAAAACTAAGCTATATTCGCTTGACTCTCAAAACGATCAACTCTGCCAGAATATTGACTACCAGTGTCAAAAAAAATAGAATTAAAGCCGCGTACATTAAAGCCGCAACTTGCAAACCACTCGCTTCTGAAAATTGATTTGCCAATAGAGAAGAAATCGTATTGGCTGGTGCTAACAAAGAGAGACTGATGTTGTTGGAGTTTCCAATTAACATCGTTACAGCCATTGTCTCTCCCATTGCGCGGCCAAGTCCCAACATTACAGCACTAACTATGCCCGAAAAGGCTGCTGGGATAAGAACTTGCAAAATCGTTTCCCAGCGGGTTGCTCCTAGCCCTATAGAGGCTTGGCGCAAGCTGGGGGGTACAGAAATCAAGGCATCGCGGGATAGAGCTGTGATGATGGGCAAAGTCATAATCGCTAATATGACTCCCGCTGGCAACATTCCTGGCCCTGTAGGAGAAGTGCTAAAAAATGGCAGCCAGCCAAAGTAACCATTGAGCCATTTTCCCAAGCTGGTTAATATTGGCACCAAAACAAAAATACCCCACACGCCATAGACAACGCTGGGAATAGCTGCGAGCAGTTCTACCGCAAAAACCAGTACCAGTTTCACTTTTGCAGGTAAAAAATCCTCGCTGAGGACAATGGCAGTACCAACACCAATTGGTACTGCTATCAGCAGACCAATAAAAGAACTCACGAGAGTTCCATAAATTTGAGGTAGCACCCCATAGCTATCATTAACTGGATTCCAAGTGGTATTGGCTAAAAAGCTGACACCAAACTGTTGAATAGCAGGCCAAGCACCAATTGCAACCTGCCACCCAATCCATAATAAAGTACCAGCAACCCCAAAAGCGAAAATTTTAGTCAGCCAGATAAAACCCAAATCTAGGGATTTTTCGGCGTCAGAGCGATTTTTCATCGCTGATGACAGATTTTGAGAATTTGTAGTCATGAATACCGACTTTCAGAATTAAATCAGAGAAAAATATGGAGGCAACCAGATTAGTAAAATTGTCGCCTCATCATCTATTTAAACTGACTTATACAATAGTAACTCTGTGTCCAAAGTTACTACTGGATAGACATGTTTTATTGCTTGCTTACTTGCTAGCGCTATTACCACTGGCAACAGAAATTTTGTACTCTGGACTGATTTGGTCAGCAGCAGCAGCTACTTTTGTAATCACATTTGAGGGTAAAGGAACATATCCTAATGCACTAGCTTGCTTCTGTCCATCAGTTAAAGCGTATTCGATCGCAGCTTCAATCGCCTTGGCTTTTGCCGCATTGGGGTATTTCTTGTAAGCCAAAATCCAGGTGTAAGTGACAATGGGATAGGAATCAGCCCCTTCGGGATCGGAAATGAAGGAGCGGAGATTTGCGGGTAGAGGTACTGATTCGAGAGTTTTAGAAGCGGACTCTTCACTAGCTACAACAAACTTACCGCCTTTATTTTCCAAAGCAGCAAACTTGAGACTATTTTGTTTGGCATAGCCATACTCGACATAACCAATGGAACCTTGAGTTTGTTGGATTTGGGCAGTAACACCCTCGTTACCTTTAGCACCTACTCCTTTAGGCCAGTTGACGGTTTTGCCTTCACCAACTTTACTCTTCCACTCAGGGCTGATAGCGCTAAGGTGTTTTGTGAACACACCCGTAGTTCCACTACCATCAGAACGATAAACGACTGTGATTGCCTCTTTAGGAAGCTTTGCACCTGGGTTAGCCTTGGCAATTTGGGCATCATCCCAAGACGTGATTTTGCCTAGTAGAATATCGGCGTAAACGGCTCGTGGCAGTTTAAGTTCTGGAACATCAGGCAAGTTGTAAGCCAGCACGATGCTACCAGCAGTTACAGGTAGTAAAATAACACCTCTATCTGCTGGTACTTTCTGGATTTCTTCATCCTTCATTGCAACATCGCTGGCACCAAAGTCTACAGTGCCTTTGATAAATTGTTCAACTCCAGAACCGCTACCAACTGATGCATAGTCAACTTGCAGATTGGGATATTTTTTGTTTAAATCTGTGAACCAGGTATCGTACAGTGGTGCCGGAAAAGACGCACCAGCCCCGCTTAATTTTACGGTTCCGCCAAGGTCTAATTTAGCTGGGCTAGAAGCAGTAGTATCTGTAGCAGTGCCAGAAGGCGTATCTTTGGTGGCTGTACCATCTGGTGTTTGCTGTCCGCCACAAGCTGCTAGGCTGATTGTCAGTGCTAACACTGAAATTGAACCTGTGAGGCGATGAGTTTTTATTGCACTAAGACGTGAGAGCATCGCTATCAATTTTTTAGTAACTTTTCAGGTGAGCGTTTCTAAGATACTCCTAAAGGACAGCAATAAAGATTAACAATAGGTTAATAGAACAAAAAATGCTTGTTTTTTTTTGATGAAGAACAAACCCTTATTTTTTGTTTTGCTTGATAATTTTTATACTCTTACTTAATTTATAAGTTACATTTAGTACTAGGTTAAATAGATTGTACGCATTTACAAAGCTTTATTATTAGAGTAATTTTTTTGGCTCAGTTGTGAAAAAGTTTGAGTATGGAATAGCGCTTTTGCTTTGTATCCAATACACTTCTACCTCTCCTAAAAGGATAAAGGCTGTGAATCTTATTTCACTTCCTTGGGAAGTGGCTGTTCTTGTTAGGTCTGTATTAGACTCAACTGATAAGCACTATAAATATTAAGCACTTTGTAGCTCAATTTAGGCAATTATCTGAAAAAATAGTATAAATACCAGAATTCAGAACACGCCTCAGTTAATAAAATTAGACAATAGACACCTAAGCTGAAATTCGTAAAACTGAAAAATTACATACCAAAAAGGCAAAAGAAAATATGCTAGTTCTTAAGATGTCAGCACAAATTTCATTTCAATATTAATGAATATACTAGTTGCTGTTGATTTTCCCTTTTGCTTTTCCTTGGTTGCCTGATAAATGTTTGCTGCTTCCAATCAATTACTATGGTCTATGATTGGCTTACTCCTGACAATGGGTGGTACCTTCTTAGAAGTTTATGGCATCACCTTTCCTTGGACTTGGAGTCAGCACGGAATTCAGACTTTTTCTTTAGGTGTCACTTTTCAAATTGGCGCAGTATTGTTGGTGGGTTGTTTAGGAGGCAAAAATGCGGGTGCCCTCTCGCAAATTGCCTATTTAGTCATGGGGTTAACCTTATTACCAGTATTTGCCGATGGCGGCGGTATTGGTTATGTCAAGTTGTCTCAATTTGGCTATCTACTAGGTTTTATTCCTGGAGCTTGGATTTGTGGCTTAGTTGCTTTTAAAGCGAGACCTCGACTAGAAACTCTTGCCTTTAGTTGTGTCTGTGGCTTATTAACTCTCCACCTATGCGGTATTACTTATTTAATTATTAGCTATTTTTTTCAGTGGAAAGGCACAGAAAATCTAACCTTGATACAAGCAATCCTCAGATATTCCTGGTTTGCACTACCAGGTCAACTAACCGTGGTCTGTGCAGTTAGTGTAATAGCATATATATTGCGTCACTTAATGTTTTATTAGTTCATTGCCTTTCGTCCTTTGTCATTTGTCAAAAGCTCATGACCAATGACCAATGACTAATGACCAACGACCAACGACCAATGACTAATTTGCCATGCATTTAAAAAATCGTCTTTTCTGGATCGCTGCCTTCATTGCCTTTTTCTTAGACCAAATAACAAAGTACTGGGTAGTACAAAGCTTTAGCTTGGGGCAGACACTACCACTCTTACCTGGTATCTTTCACTTTACGTATGTCACTAACACTGGTGCGGCTTTTAGTCTGTTGAGTGGGAAAGTAGAGTGGTTGCGCTGGCTATCTTTAGGAGTGAGTTTAGTATTGATAGCATTGGCGTTAATTGGTCCAACATTAAATTTGTGGGATCAGTTAGGCTATGGCTTGATTTTAGGTGGAGCTATGGGCAACGGTATCGATCGTTTTGTTTTAGGCTACGTCGTTGATTTTCTTGATTTTCGCCTGATTAACTTTGCTGTATTTAATGTGGCAGATTCATTTATTAGTATCGGTATTGTTTGCCTGTTAATTGCTTCCTTGCAAAAAACACCGACCTCAACTGGCAGATCTCATTAAACTATTAAGCCTGGGATGATTCATCCCAGGCTATTGACTCAGTAAAACCCTTGCTCAGTCTTATATGCGAAGACTTTACTTATAAGGTTTTTATCAATTTTTATTTGTCACTTAACACCAGTTATACAAACTGGTGCAAAAGTTCACGTAAAGATGCACCGACGATCGCTGATGGCAAACCATTATTTAGATTATGCCCCAGCTTTAAAGTTAGTTACCTGTGGTAGGAGTTTTTGGTGAACTAGAGCCAGGAGTACTGGGAGAGCTACCGGGTTCGAGGCTGCTGCCAGGAGTGCCAGGAGTGCCAGGTTGTTCTGGTGTAGTTGAGCTACCTGGTTCGGTAGTGCTGCCAGGAGTAGTAGGTGCGCTTTCAGGAGTGGTTGGGCTTCCTGATGGTGGAGTTAAGTTGCTAGGTGCGCCTTCAGGAGTGGTTGAGCTTCCTGGTGGAGTTAAGTTGCTAGGTGCGCCTTCAGGAGTGGTTGGAGTAACGCTTCCTGGTGGTGGAGTTAAGTTGCTAGGTGCGCCAGGTGCCGATGGGGTTGTGCTTCCTGGTGCTGGAGTGGTTTCGGGAGTACCAGATCCAGAAGGAGTGCTTCCTGGTGCAGTTGTGCTGTCAGGAGTGGTGGTGCTATCAGGCGTTGTTGTTTCTGCTGGTGTTGTTTCTGCTGGTACTGTAGTACTACCAGGAGCGCTAGGGGTGAGTGCTGTGCCGCCGGGACAACGTGAATTAAGTGGAAAATTCTCGCACAGAATTTTCTTACCTTCTGGTGACAGCTTGATTTCCGCTGGTGCACTAGTGGAGTCGGTACTAGATTGGGCTATGGGGGATTTACTGGATTCGGCTACAGCAATATTAGTGGTAAGTGCCAAAGATAAAGCTGTACCAATCAAGCTCAGAGATTTTCCCATCATTTCTCAAATTAACCTCAACAGAACACTCGGCCCATTAAAGCAGATAACCAAGATTTAGAAAATCCTCCTAAATGAAGATATTTAGGTTTGTTTCAGAATATGTGGATATGTAAAATTGGTAAAAATTAAATCAGTTATTTATTGGCAACTAGTGTTTAAAAAGACAAAAGTAAAAAGTATATCTGTAGTTAGTGAACTATTGATACTAGCTTATATAAGCTTTTGAAAATAATATACAAAAATATTTTTATAGAAAAAAGTGATTAAAGTTACAATTTTAGTTTAGCTTTAACATAAATTAAAGTATAAATTAGCTCAAAAAGTTACGTATAGCTAATTTATGCTTTGGCTTATGAGTAAAATGATGAAAGACTAACATCTAAAATTGATTGTAATTCGCCCGATTCTTCATTAAAAACTGTGATGTGAATAGCCGATGAGTTCTCCCCAACCCCCTCACAAGCCACAAACGTTACTAGGTCAACTGACTCAAGCAGTACATACGATTCAAGCTAGGGTCGATTTTTCAAAATTGGCGCTCAAGCCTAATGCCAAAGTACCAGAACTTTGGGTGCAGGATGCGGGGGCGGATAAAGCAGAAGTATATCCACTGTTGGGCGATCGCTATATTCTTGGACGTAGCTCGAAATCCAGCGATATTGTTATCCGTAACCCTGTTGTCAGCCAAATTCACCTCTCATTATCGCGGAATTCTAGTCAGCGCACACCAGTTTTCACGATCAAAGACGAAAACTCCACCAATGGCATTTATCGTGGCAAACGTCGTGTTAGTTCTCTAGAACTGCGTCACGGCGATATTCTGACTCTAGGACCCCCAGAACTCGCCGCTTCTGTACGCTTGCAATATGTCGATCCACCAGCATGGTATGTCAAAGCTGCAACTTGGACAGCTTATGGTGTCGGTGGCGTCACTGCCCTGTTAACATTAGTGATTGGCGTCGAATGGCTAAAATTTAAAGTCAAACCTCTACCGACAGCGACACGCGCCCCAGTAGTTGTTTACGCCCGTGATGGAGCCACTCCTCTGAGAGAACCTCGGACAATCTCTCATGTAGACATGAAGCGATTAGAGGAATTTGGCCCTTATTTGCCTGCTGCGGTAGTGGCTTCAGAAGATAGTCGTTATTACTGGCACTTTGGGGTTGATCCTCTGGGGATTTTACGAGCTGTGTTGATTAATAGCCGCACCGGAGATGTGCAACAAGGAGCCAGCACTGTCACCCAGCAAGTTGCCCGCAGTTTGTTCCGCGAGTATGTAGGTAGACAAGATACCCTTGGCCGGAAATTGCGGGAGGCAGTTGTCGCCCTAAAACTCGAAACATTTTACAGCAAAGATGATATTTTGCTGATGTACTTAAATCGGGTTTTTTTGGGAGGAGATACCTCTGGCTTTGAGGATGCAGCCCGATATTACTTTGAAAAGTCGGCTAAAGAATTAACTTTGGCAGAAGCAGCAACATTGGTAGGAATTTTACCAGCACCCAACGCCTTCGATTTTTGTGGGGATGGGCCAAATAAGCTAGAAGCAGCTGAATACCGAAATCGCGTAATTAAGCGGTTGCTGGAGATGGGCAAAATTAAAGCAGAGGATGCAAACCGAGCTAGACGTTCCACTGTTCAAATTAGTCCTAAAGTCTGCGAACAGCAAGCTAAAACGATCGCACCTTATTTTTACAGTTACGTTTTCTCTGAACTCGAATCAATTTTGGGGGAAGGAGCTGCAAGAGAGGGAAACTATATCATTGAAACCAAGCTCGATCCAGCCATACAGAGACAAGCAGAAGCAGCGTTGAATAATTCGGTGAACAACTCTGGTAGAAGTTTTAATTTTTCTCAAGGAGCATTAGTCACTCTTGACTCTAGTACAGGCAGTATCCTGGCAATGGTAGGCGGGACTGATTACAAAAAAAGTCAGTTCAATCGTGCTGTTCAAGCCAAAAGACAACCAGGTTCTACCTTTAAAATTTTTGCTTACACCGCCGCTATTCAACAGGGAATTTCGCCATCCAACAGTTATTCCTGCGCCCCTTTAACTTGGCAAGGCTTTACTTATAAACCCTGTCGTGCTGGTGCTGACACTAGTTTAGATATTGCCACCGGACTGGCGCTTTCAGAGAATCCCATCGCCTTGCGAGTTGCCAGACAAGTCGGGCTGGATAAAGTCGTGGCAATGGCGCAGCGTTTGGGGATAAAATCAAACCTCGATCCGGTTCCTGGCTTGGTATTGGGTCAAAGCGTAGTCAATGTTTTGGAAATGACTGGTGCTTTTGGCGCTATTGGCAATCGCGGTGTGTTAAATCCTCCCCATGCTATTAGCCGAATTTTAGACAGTGGTGATTGCAGCGATCGCAATGATATCAAAACCTGTCGTGTAATCTACTCCTTCGACCAAGATCCAGGTGCCAACAAACGAGTGTTGAAAAATGATGTCGCCGATGAAATGACTAGTTTGATGCGCGGTGTAATCGCAAGAGGTACTGGTCGTAGTGCTGCCATTGGACTAGGGGAAGCTGGTAAAACTGGCACGACTGATAAAAACGTTGACTTGTGGTTTATTGGTTTTATCCCCAGTCAGCGACTTGTAACTGGCGTTTGGCTGGGAAACGACAATAATTCCCCGACATCTGGCAGCAGTGCTCAAGCAGCTCAATTATGGGGGAATTATATGCGGAGAATTACAAGGTAATTGGGCATTGGGCATTGGGCATGGGGCATGGGGCATTGGGTAGAGAATTAAGTTGGAATTCCTTATTCTCCATGCCCTATTCTCTATTCCCTATGGATTTTAGATAAGCATTGAGCTTGGGTAATAGTTCATCAAGAATTGGTTTAAATTTACTTACCTGTTCATTTGTCAATAACTGTCTGGCGTAGGCTAACCTCAACCAACTGATAGTTTCATACAAAGACCCTCTCGCAATCTTGACAAAACGTCGATTGTCTTGGTCATTGTACCTGCCTCTACCTTCTGCGATGTTCGCACAAATACTATCAGCAGACCGAACAATTTGTTTGCCCAATGTATCTTTAGTAAAATTGTCCCATCCTTTAGCAATACGCCAAATTTCATTAGCTAACTTTTCAGCAAGTTGATAAACTTCTAAGTCCTCAAAATCAGGTCTTCTCACAAAAGTCCATCGAGCATTTATCGATCAATAGTTCCCAATTATCAATGCCCAATGCCCAATGCCCCATATTCCATGCCCAATGCCCAATTACTGATATCCCTTCCAAGGAGTGACTTCCAGCTTGCCGTTAGGCTTGAATATCACTTGGAAATGGGCTAGAGGTTCTTTGTTATTGGGAGCAGCTACATTAGAACCATAAATGTCGTTAAACATCTTAGGAAGAGGTGTTTCTCGGAAATAATCAAAGGCGACTTGATTGAGTGGTTCGTAGTCAGCAATTACACCATCTTTGTTGACTGCTACTCGATATTTTAAATCTCGCGTAAAGGTAGGAGTGCCATTCCAGTTTTGACGAACTGTATTATAAAGCTTTTGATTTAAACCTTTAGTGATATTAGAGTCAGTAATTTTTGCACCGACTACCTCTGGTGTTTTAGCATATCCTCGCCAAGGGCTAACTTGCAGCACACCATTTGTAGTAAACACTATTCGGAATTGGGCGATTGGTTCATTAGAAATGGGAGCGCGGTTGGCAGGATTATAAAGTAGGTTAGGCAGAGGAGTTTGCCCGACTTCTTGATTGGCTTCTTTATTCACCGCTTTATAACCAACGATCGCTCCATCCGCAGCTACACCCAAACGATAGATCAAATCCTGTTGCAATCCTGAACGCTTAGTCCAAGCTGGATGAACTTGGTTATACACTTGACGATTCAATGCACGCAACTGGGATGGATCGGTAATTTCTGGAACTGTATTTAAAAGTGCTTCTAAATCTTTAACTACTGGCTTTTCATTGGCTGTGGGTGGTGTCGTTGGTGTTGCAGCCTCGATCGGTGTTGCAGCTGCTGATGCTGGAGGATTAAGGTTGTTTGTTGTAGAGCTAGATTGTTCATCTGGCTTAGGCTGCGGTGGACGAATTTGGGGAGGTGGAATCAAGTTAAATGCGATCGCTGCTACTGCTAAACTTGATACTCCTATAGCCGCAGGAACAGCCTGCCTAATTACAGCCTGACTAGCACCGCCATAGCGTCTAGTAACTGGTTGTAGTTCTAAGGATAATTCTGGCAAAGTCTGAGTATCAGCAAAAAATTGATCCACTGCTTCTACTAAATCAAACAACTGTACCGTATTCAAATCTATTTCAATCGGCGGACGTTTAGAATTATTAGAGCGATCGAACCCCTCTGGAGCATTCTCTGAATGTATGATTAACCTGTGGCGGGTGCCGTCAATTTTTTGAAACTCTACTAGCTCCGATTCCTGGTTGTGTGCTTGCGGATTGGGTACAGTACTCAGAAATTCTTGAGCATAACCACTAACAGCCCTCACCAAACTTTCAAAAAATTCTCGCCCTCCCGTTAAAGGTTGATTGTAACCAGATAAATAGCATTCTGCATTTACCAATATTGATAATTCTGGGCGCATTTCCTGAAACTGTGCAGCCCTAGTGACATCACTTAACCCTTCTAAAAGAAGAGTACAATTAGGTAGACTGTATTTACGTTGAATATTCATTCCACTTCACCGTCAAAAAGACTAATCCAGAACCGCTGCATTCCAGCAGTACCAGTACAAAATAGTAATTGTCCTAACAAATTTATTGCTAGCGCATCTAATTTTTCATCAGAAGTTAATGCTAGTACACCAGAACGTCGAGCATTCATCCGGCTTTTAAAATGCGCTCTAAACCGCTCTAAATAATTAGATAGCCGCAAATTCTGTTCTAATGGAATCTGTTTTTCTTCCATTTGTTGACATATCATTAATAACTGACGGATGACAACAGTTAAACGCCGTGCTATATAGCAAGCAATGACCACCAAAGCTTTTGCTTCCATAATAGTTAAAGGACGGCGTATGTGCGCTCTTCGTAGCGGGTTAGAGCTACGCATCCGCCATAAATTCACCCTGTCTTTAACAATTCCTTTAAGATCCAACTCTTGAGCAAAAGCCAGGATTGCTTCCGAACCACCAAGCTCTAAAGCTTCAATTGCCAGTAAAATCAGGTCAATTTGCAGCCTGGTTCTCCGAGGACACGTTTTGGAAGCGATCGCAGGATCTGGTAAAGTGTCCAGAATCATCGGCAGTGAGTCTTGGGTTGGACTGTTGAACGGCGTTAAACTTGCTGAAACATTCATTCTATAAATACCTTGTGCGGTTCCAACAGACTAGATAAAACAAATTTAAGATCGGTAGCCAAGACTTGAGCCTTAGACTTGTGGCAGTAGCATGACTACCTGATATATACATTACTTAACTCTTTCTACTCAAAGTTTTCCCTATATTGAAATCAAAATTTTAAAACATAACTAAATTCACCTCATTTCTTAGTGAAATACCTTTTATAGCTTGGTTTAGATTCTAATTATCGTCAATGAAGAGCGAAGCTTCAGCTTTTATCCCCACTTGACCCCCAGCGTATGACATTATAGTGTACGATTTTTCAGGTATCTGAAATTGGGCATTGGGCATTGGGCAAAACAGTGTTGAGTGCTAAGTGCTGAGTTCAGAGTTAAAAGTTAAGAGTTATTCTCCCCTCTCCCCCACTCAGCACTCGAAACTCGGAACTCAGTATTCTTGAGGGGCATTGAACATTGGGCATTTGTCAATAATCAATAGTTCTTCTTCCCCTGCTTCCCTTGCTCCCTCACTTACCCACTCTCCATGCCCCATGCCCCATCCCCCATGCCCCATTCCCTAATCCCTATTTTATGGATTTAAAGTCTCTCGTTCGTAACATTCCAGATTTCCCGAAACCCGGAATTTTATTTCGGGATATTACTACGTTACTGCGCGACCCAGAGGGACTGCGCTACACTATTGACTTTTTAGCACAAAAATGCGATGAAGCTGGAATAACTGTTGATTATGTCATTGGTATGGAGTCGAGAGGATTCATTTTTGGTTCGCCTCTAGCTTATAAATTAGGAGCTGGTTTTATTCCCATCCGCAAAAAAGGGAAGTTACCAGCAGCCGTTCACTCAATTGAATATCAACTAGAGTATGGTACAGATTGCCTAGAAGTGCATCAAGACGCTTTACACCAAGGTAGCCGAGTTTTGATTGTCGACGACTTGATTGCCACAGGTGGGACAGCGAGTGCCACAGCTAAATTGGTGCAGAAAATTGGCTGCGAACTAGTAGGATTTGGGTTTATTATCGAGCTACGGGATTTACAAGGGCGTACACATTTACCGGACGTGCCGATTATCTCTTTAATTGAATATTAGTCATTAGTCATTGGTCATTAGTCATTAGTCAATAGAAAAACAACAGACAAATGACGAAGGACAAAGGACAAATGACAAATGACAAAAGACAAAAGACAAAGGACAAAATATAAATGACATCTACGAAAATTTCCTTGGAGACAGGTCGGGATTGGCTAATCAGGCTAGTCACGAGCGAAACTTTTGTTTATGTGGCAAAGCGACTATTGCAGGCACTGCTAACTTTGTTGTTGGCGTCAGCGTTGTCGTTTTTCATCATTCAACTCGCTCCCGGTGATTATGTAGATACGCTGCGGCAAAATCCGAAGATATCTCCTGAAAGAATTGAGGAAATCAAACGGCAGTTTGGTCTAGATAAGTCTTGGCCAGAGCAGTTTGGGCTGTGGCTATGGCGAATCTTGACCAAAGGGGATTTTGGCACGAGTTTTATTTATCAACGTTCAGTGGCATCGCTGTTGTGGGAACGAGTACCAGCGACTTTGCTATTAGCGATCGCATCTTTAATTGTTACATGGGCGATCGCCATCCCTCTAGGGATCTTTGCCGCTGTCAAACAAAATAGGCCAGCAGACCGGATTTTACAAGTGATTAGTTACGCAGGACAAGGCTTTCCTAGTTTCATCACTGCCTTAGCGCTGCTGGTTTTAGCTCAAATCACCTCACCATTTTTTCCAGTGGGTAGCATGACTAGCATCAATCACTCAGAACTGTCGTGGTTTGGCAGAATCTTAGATATCGGCTGGCACATGATTTTACCCACCATCGCACTCTCAATTACTAGTTTTGCGGGTTTGCAACGCATCACTCGCGGCGAACTATTAGATGTCCTGCGTCAAGATTACATCCAAACGGCTCGTGCCAAAGGTTTACCAGAAAACCGCGTCATCTATGTTCATGCACTCCGCAACGCTATAAATCCCTTAATTACTTTATTAGGTTTTGAATTAGCTGGTTTATTAAATGGTGCCTTCATCGCCGAATTTTTCTTCAACTGGCCTGGTTTAGGGAGATTGGCTTTACAGGCTTTACAAGCTCAAGATTTATATTTATTAATGGCAAGCTTGGTTATGGGCGCAGTACTTCTGATTGTTGGCAATTTAATCGCCGACTTGATGCTCAAAGCAGCCGACCCACGCATTCGCCTAGAAAATCTTAATTAGCAGCAATTATAAAATTCAAAAAATCAAAACTTCTTGGGCGTTTTCCAGAGTCTTGTCAACTATAAAACAACAAAGAGATAGCCAGAGTGCGGATGTTGTTGAAGAAAGTGTTGCTTATTCCTCATCCTAGAATTTGGCTATTCTCAGTTTCAAGCTATTTCTGTACGCTGCAAAAAACTGTGAATTGCTGTTTAACTAATTATTTTACTAAGATTTAGACTTAGGTTTTTGCACTCGTGTATTTAAGAGTTTTTTCTAAGCGGGCGGCGGGAATCGAACCCGCATTAATAGCTTGGAAGGCTATAGTTTTACCACTAAACTACGCCCGCAATTTTCCAACTTTATAAGTCTAACACAGTTTTTGTAAAAATTCAAGCATTTAGTTGGAATTTGCGGGTTGCATTTTGATCCTGACATACAAATTGCTCAATTCTGGTTTTGTGCCATCGTTATTGTGGGCAGCAAGAAAGTTTTCTGTTTTGAAAACTTCCCTCAAGACTTGCTCGTATGTACTTTTTTCACTTTGCAGTTTTGCTGGTTCTATTTCTAGAACTACAGCCTGTTGAAAGTTGCCATTCTGATCGATTATCAAGCTAGCCAAAAGTTGTGCTGGTTCGAGTTCCGAATTGGGGACAAGAAAACTTGGGTCTAATTGTTTTGTGTTGCTTCCCTTGTATAAAGCGATAACATCGGGTAAAGCATCTTGTCGGAATCCTTTTGATTGTATCAAGCTAATCACTTCATTTCTAGATAAGGGAGCTACTATTGCTACCGATGCTCCTCCAGTCGAAGTTGCTGGAGTTTCTCTAGTGGAAGGCGCTGGAGTTTCTCCAGTCGAAGTTGCTGGAGTTTCTCTAGTGGAAGGCGCTGGAGTTTCTCTAGTCGAAGGCGCTGGAGTTTCTCTATTTTCAGGTTCTAAAACTGGTCGATTTGATGGAATACCTGTTGGTAGTTGCGTTCCCTTTCCCAGTTTAATTTCTTGACGACGCTTCCAAGGTAAATTACCGACTGGAAATGTAGGTGTCGGCGTGGCTTTAGCTATAGGTGTCGGTGTCGGTGTGGCTTTAGCTATAGGTGTCGGCGTCGGTGTGGCTTTAGCTATAGGTGTCGGCGTGGCTTTAGCTATAGGTGTCGGTGTGGCTTTAGCTATAGGTTTCGGTGTGGCTTTAGCTATAGGTTTCGGTGTTGGCGTGGGGACTATCTGCTGTCTAGAAGGTTCCCTATTAGGTTGAGAGGCGTAAATTCGGCTCTTTTTCTGGAGATTTTCAGAAGCATTTATTGCGCCAATATCTTCATTTTTAGGCGCAGTTCGTGCTGTTTGTGATGAACGTGCTGGTACAGACTTTTGACTAGAGGATAGTGGCTTTGACGAAACTATTTTGGCTGTTGATTTTGATTTTATTGATGTTGTTTTAGGAGCAATTTCTATCAATTCAACGGGAACAGCAGATTGATTTTGCTGGGGAAACCACAGACTAAATGCATTAGATGAGCGCATCAGCCAGAACACCAGCAAGTGCAGAGAGACTGAACTGACAACGACAAAAATCCACAAACCTGGTGGATCGGTGTGTCGTCTCCAGACCTTGGCTGGAATTGGAGTTTTGTCTGCAACCGATGGTGTCATATTATATAAACTGGATATGATTATGCACTTTTACTCATTGGTAATGCTTTAAAATACCAGTCTAAATTTTAGCGATTAACCATTACCTCTGGTGAAACAGCAAAAGTCAAAACTGTTTCATCTACTCCTTTAAGTTCTAGCGGACTCCCTTTAGTAATTTCTCCTTCTTGCAAATAATCTGCTACGGCAGCAGAAACCAGAATCGTACCGGGAACAGCGGCAGCTTGCAACCTTGCGGCAATATTGACACTTGGGCCAATAGCAGTATAATCGGCGCGTTCAGCGCTACCAAACATCCCCACAACAGCAGTACCTTGGTGAATACCACACCGGAACTGTACACTAGTAAGTTTGTCGCTATCGAATACACCTTGCTCTCGCCAGCGCTGGTTCAAGTCAGCCAGTGAGTGGTGCATTGCTCTTGCTGTATTAATAGCACGACGCACTTGTTCGTTCGGGGTTAGTTCTTCCGGCGCTCCATATAAAGCTAAGATAGCATCTCCCATAAATTTATCTACAGTGCCGCCATTGCTAAAGACAACTTTGGTCATTGCTTCTAAATATTCATTTAGCAGCTCTGCAACTCGTCGGGATCTGAGAGTATTTGCTAGCTGTGTAAAACCCACAATGTCGCTAAACAAAACTGTAATTAAGCGTGGTTCTGGGCGTAAATCTAACGTTAAATCTCCGGTTGCGGCTTTTTGCACCAATACAGCAGGCAAAAAGCGCTTTAGCACCGATTCTGTTAGATAAGTATTTAACTCCACAATTCGCCGTTCATTTTCTTTCAACGCTAGAAGATTGCGAACTTCCGCCAAAAGTTCCCGATCGTTGAATGGTTTTGCTAAATAAGCGTCCGCGCCATGTTCTGTACCTTCGATGCGGGTTTCTTCATCTACTTTCGCTGTCAGCAGAATGATTGGTGTTCCTTTCAACGTCTCCTCATTGCGGATCATCTGAATCATCTCAAGTCCGCTCACTAATGGCATCATTAAGTCAGTCACAATCAAGCTGGGTAGAATTTCCTTCGCTCGACTGTGCCCTTCATGACCGTTACGAGCTGTCTGTACATGATAGCCATTACGGCGGAAAATTTCAGATACATAGGTTCGCAAATCAGGGTTGTCATCTACAACTAAAATTGAGTGCTGAGTCTTATGTGCTGAGTCTTGAGTATCAACACTGGGGGAGAGGTTTATTGTAATATCTTCAATATTGTCTGTTGTTGACTCTACTAGTTCTAAATCAGCTAATTCTACGCTAGCGCGGTTTGTATTCAGTTCGGTAGGCGTTTCTAGTACTTGCTGTGCGTGTAAATGAGCATTTCCAGTCACCAGCCATAAACTAAAAGTAGTACCTTCACCATAAACTGATTCCACAGTGACTTGACCACCATGTAATTCTACTAATTCTTTAACTAAAGCTAAACCCAAACCACTGCCTTCATAGGAGCGGTTTGCTGAACCTTCAGCTTGGCGAAAGCGCTCAAATAGGTGGGGAATTTGTTCTTTAACAATACCAATTCCAGTATCTTGCACTTGTAATATGCAGCGATCGCGCTCAGATTTTAGCCTGACACCGATCGTGCCACCTTCGGGAGTAAACTTCATGGCATTTGACAAGAGGTTATAAACCACCTTGTCAAATTTTTCCATGTCCAAGTACACCGTCGAACATTCATCTAATTGGGTGACGAGATGCAGTCTCTTTTTCTCACAATAGGGACGAAAAGATTCCACTATTTGGCTGACAAATTCGACCAAATCGCAGGGATGGAAGCTAGGCTGCATTCTCCCAGCATTCAGGCGTTGTAAATCCAGGAGTTGATTTACCAGTCGCAGGAGGCGGCGGGAGTTACGCAGGGCGATCGCACTTTGAGAGTAAGATAATCCCTCACCAGCCGCTACTGCCGACTCTAAAGGCCCTTGAATCAAGGTAATCGGTGTGCGGAACTCATGGGAAATATTTTGAAAAAATTCAGTTTTTTGTTTGTCTAATTCCAGTAAGCGTTCAGCTTGTTGGCGAGTTTTTTGATATAAGTGTGACTGCTGCACAGCGATCGCGGCTTGCGCTGCTACTGCTTTCGCCAAATCGATATCAGATGGCAACCATTGGCGTATTTTTTTGCCTTCGTGCAAAGTAATACTACCGATACATTTACCATCAGCCAATAATGGCACAAACATTAGCGATCGCGCTGGCATTTTTAAAGGTAAATCAAGACCCCACACATCTGAAGGAGAATGGCTTACATTAGCAATTACCACAGGTTCATGTGTCTGTAGCATTTGTTGGAGAATGGGATTTTCCTGAATCGATGCTTGAGAATAGGGTAATCTCTGGTTTGATAAGTGATGATTGCTACTTGAATTATTATCTGGGGCTGGCGCTCTGAAATTTTCTAGATGTTGAAAACTATCATACAAGCCCACACATTCAACAAACTTATCTTCCTCTGTCCACAAAGACAAGACGCACCCATCAACTTGTAAAGCTTGTCCCAATTGTTGCGTAATAGCCGCAAAAATATCTTGAGGATCTAAGCTAGAGCGAATCGCGCTAGTAATTGTATTAATCAAGCTCTCTCGCTTGGCAAGGGCACGTACTTGTTCGTAAGCATAAGCTTGAGACAAAGCCAAGGCTGCCTGATCTGCTACCATCAAAACTAACTGCACCTCATCATCGCTCCAGAAGCGAGGAACAGAACACTGGTGCAGTGCTAGCACTGCCATCAGTTCTTGTTGGCAGATCAATGGCACAACTAAACTAGAACAAATCTTAGCAGCAGCAAAAGCTTGCCCCCGCTCACGCAGTTCGGGAGTGTTACCGTGAATGCGCTCATCATCAATCACATCGTGAATCACTTGAACTTCGCGGGTTTCCCACACTGTCTGAGCCAAAAGAGGCAGAGGAGTTGCAGAGGATATAGCGGGCAGAGGGGAAAGACTTACTGCCACTTCCCCTTTGCTCTCCTGCACCTCTGCCTCTTCAGAAAGCGGCTTCTGATAAATAAACCCTTTATCCGCCAACTGCTCATCTTGGAAGGGACGTAGCAGACAAACATCCACCTCCAACATTTCACCCACTGTATCTACAATTGCTTGCAAAATTTGTCTGTAGTCTAAAGCACTGCGAATCGTATTGGTAACAGTGTTCAGCAGCGATTCTTGACGGAGTGTGCGGGTAAGTTCGCGGGTTCTAGCTTTGAGGACATTGTGGGTATCCAAAGCTTGGCGTACCACTGCTTTGAGTTCCTCCGCCTCCCACGGTTTAGTGACATATTTAAATACCTTACCAGCGTTGATTGCTTCCACCAAGTCTTCGACATCGGTGTAGCCAGTTAAAATTATCCGAATAATATCTGGATATTGAGTTGCTGTCAGGCTCAAAAATTCTGTACCGCTCATCATTGGCATCCGCTGATCGGAGATGATCACCGCGATCTCTCCCTCTTGAGCCAGCAGATCGAGGGCCGCAGGGCCAGAGGTTGCCCTTAGCACCTTATAATCACGATAAAAAGTGCGGTAAAGCAAGTCAAGGTTGTCTGGTTCATCATCGACAACCAAAATTTTAGGCTTACTGTTTGCTTGGGATTTCATGCACCGCTTTCCTGCTGCAACGGCAGTCGGATAAAGAATAATCTGATCAGGTAAGGATTTTTCTGAGTCAGGTAAGAGCAGAGCATTTCGACCAATAGGGCTGTTTGGCTACATGACTGCTGAGTGTAGGAGCGTTTACTCACAGTAATTCGTCTCAATTGCTTGTGCCGATTACCGTTTGCGTTGGTGCAGGGTAATTGCTTTCATTGTCAGTTTTAGTGTTATAGAGTCGACGCTTGCTTGCCAAATCTTTTTTCACCTCCTGTGAGCAATGTCTGATAATACATACAGCGCTCATAGCCAGCAGAAAAATCCAGATAAAGCTGCATATTAAGTTTTCCCTCCACAGTTGTTGTAATAACACTTGCAGGTAAATTTTATTTATGGTAGTCATGGTAGAGTCGGCAAAATTAAAACAATAAGATTTAAAGCCAAAGTATACTATTAGACAAATACCTCTTTCTAATTTAGCAATCAGAACTATCATTAAGACAAGTGGTAGTGGTTGAGGAGTTAGAGATTAGGGATTAGGAAACCTTACAGATTCTTGTCACAGTAACTGTACAGCTTACTTCTAGGACTTAGTAGCAAAGTAGTACCAGTGTGCGGTAACTGCAAAAAACAAGTTCAGTACTGTAACCAAGGGTAGTTTGAAACCAGAGTTTGCCAATAGTGTACTTACTTAACAATTTTGGAGATGCTGCTTACAGATAAGTTATGCTATTCCTCTGCCCACTTGCTGAAGGCTCTATCACTTTAGAGATGTTTTGTGGTAATCAGTTTGATATTCTGCCTACCTAAAAGAAGGTATGCAATGAATATACTGAGTTTAAATAGATTTATGAAGTTGTAACTCCTAACAGGATGTTTGAAAAGTCGTAAAGTATACTATAAACCCCTTTCAAAACCTCTCCCCGTCGGCGTCAGCCTGCCGTTAGGCAAGCGGAGAAAGGCTTTGAAACCCCCATTCCCTCGTGAGTGTTGGGGGCTAGGGGGGTTAGGTTTCCAAGGCTTTGATGTGATGAAAAATACTTGTTTATTCATCCTCTAATACTCTTTCAAAAATGCAGGTTATAAAACTCCAAACTAAAATGTAAAATTTGTTTAATCTACAAGAAAAAGCGAATTAGCAATATTGGTTCAGTTAAATCTCCTGGGCAACTCTATAAGTTCTGATTTAGTTTAAATCTTGTTTTAGGATATTTGAGAAAATTTTTGTTGAATAAAATCAATACTAAACTAGCCTTGAAATATCGGTTTTTTCACCCATACCACCAACAGCCAATCGATCCAGCTTCCTACCAATTCCAAATTCGTACAGCTACACCTGCTGATTTGATTGATGTTGCCCAAATTATTACTGAAAGCTTTCACTCCCACAATGGGATATGGGGATGGGCTTTTCCGTTGCTACGTCTGGGTATTTACGAAGACTTAAGGCATCGGATGGCATCACCTGCGCCCCGTCATCTGTGCTTAGTTGCCCTTGAAGTTACTACTGGTGAGGCTAATAACTTAGTAGGGAGTGTGGAAATGGGTGTACGCTACAGTAGTGATTCATGGAGTGAGGTTGGTGTAGGTTTTCCTTACTTATCTAATTTAGCGGTTCACCCAAAATACCGTAGACATGGTGTGGCTTCAGGATTACTTACTAGCTGTGAAAAAGTCTCTCGCGAGTGGGGATTTCAAGACTTATATCTCCATGTTTTAGAAAATAACCATGAAGCACGACAGCTTTATTTCAAGCTGGGATATCGAGTCCATAAAGTCGAATCTAATTGGAATACATTTCTTCTAAGACGCTCAAGCCAGATGTTATTACACAAGCGCCTGAGTGCTGATTCCATTCTCTGAATTTTATTTTGGCAATTCTCAAGTTTTGTATTCCATTCCAATTAATTCAATAAAATCTGTAACTCATAGCGGTAATTAAACACAAACTAAGCTAAACCACGTCTATCTTTAGAACCATAATTATTTTGACTTCGAGAAAGCTCGAAACTCAAGCTAGGACTAGATAATATACTCTTTTTAAGAACTCTAGCTTTTAAAATGAACGGGGTTTAATTATAAATTTAGCCAATATTATCTAAATATCCAGATAAATCTGCTTTGATTTCCAGGATTTACTTCATTTAGCAGTGAAGAGCTAATGATAACGTGAATTCGACAAGTCTTATTTAACCTCTCCCCCAACCCCTCTCCGACACGGAGAGGGGAGCAAAAAGCTGAATTTTTCGTTGCTCCTCCCTTTCCGTTTCGGAGAGGGAGGCTGGGAGGGAGAGGTTCATCGAACTCACGTTAATGATAAAGAACGCTCTTTGAGTTATACTGAGTTTTTCACGCAATCAAATAGGAGTTTTAATTTATTAAAACTAAAACATGTTTGTTAATTTACTTGCTTCTTAAATAGCTTTTGATAATTTTTTCTCAAAAGAATATTTAATTTAAACTTTTTACGAAAAATCCCCTCATCCCTATAAACAAATTATCTTTTTGGTAAATATTTTTAATATTAAAAAATGTTAAACTTAGCTTTTGGGATTTATGGTTAACAAATTTTTGAAAGCTTCAATATAGATGAAAATAGACTATAATCGGAAGATAAGCGAAATCGCGTTGAAAGAAATCATTACTTCCTCATAAAAACTTTGTAATTAATATATTCATCTTTATAAAAACTTTAAGAAAACACTCGTATAGTTTACAGACAAATCTAGTTATATCTCATAAAATATAATCACTCAATTACTGAAACAACGCCCATATCTTGTTATTTTTAGTTGGTTAGATTGGCCAGAAAGGTCTTGATAATAAAAGAATTCAAAAACTTGATTTGATATAACAGCTAGTTCCGTTTTGAAGTGCATACTACAACAACATTCATTAAAAGTTTAAAAAACATGGATAGCGAACAGCATCGACGCTATCAGACCTCTATGGTATCAACTTATTACCCTGAAACTACTTTCCTTGACTCTGTTGTCATGTCAGACGGAACTGAGCAATCGCAAGGCTCGGATATCCTTACACGTTTGCACAGTGGAGAAGTTTTCATCGTCAATAGTCGTAGGCGAAATGGATTAATACTCTTTAAACGCTACCATGCAGAGTTTGCTGGGCCTGGGGCTGCTGTGGGTGGGGATTACGATTGTGATTGCCAAAGGGCACTGCCCATAGGTAATCTTTCTTTATTAACTCCTGAATCTAATGAAGAACGCCAGAAGGCTTACTTGATTAGGCGACAATGGATTCGATTGATCAAACAAATTACAGAAAATCCACTGCCTGGGCAGCGAGTGCAGAAGATTCTCGATCAATTTGAACAATACTTTCCACCAGAAATAGTGGCTCTTTTGCCGGATGTTGCTTTTGCTCTTTTAGTAGGTGTGCTGCCACAAACAGTGGGAGTAGTACGCCGTTTGGGCAGTGAGGTAAATAGCAGGTTTAATTACTAAGTAAATTGCTAAGATGATAAATTTGCCAAAGCAGCTTTTACTTGATTAACGGTGCGGGCGTTTTCTTCTATCGTTCCGACAGTAATTCGTAATCCTCCGCTAATGTGCCGTACAAGAGTGCCGAGTGTTCTAAGTTTCTGGTGGAAAGTTTTTAAAGCAGCTTCTTGTGAATTAAAGCCATTTGGTTTAAGACGCAAGAAAATAAAGTTGGCAGTACTTGGAGTAATTTGTAATTCCGGTTGCTGGGATAAAATTTCGATGAGTTTAGCTCGTTCACTCAAGGTCTGGGGAATTGATTCCAGCAAGAGTGTACGATTTTGTAAACCAACTAAGGCAGCTGCTATGGAAAAACTGGGGAGATTGTAGGGTAAGCGAACTTTTTCTAAAATGGCGATCGCTTCGGGATGGGCAACGCAATAACCAATACGGAGAGATGCCAATCGGAAAGCTTTAGAAAAAGTGCGTAATATTACCCAATTAGTATGCTGTGCTAATTCACCTACTAGGGTAGTTTGACTGAATTCAAAGTAAGCTTCATCAATTACTACTAAAATATGGTGTGGCAAGCTTCTTAACCACGCTAACTCTGCCTCAGTTAAGCTGTTAGCAGTCGGCGAATTGGGATGAACTACGAAAACTACGCGAATCGGAGGATTTTGAGTTTGTTCGATCGCAGACTGTGCGGCGCTTATGTCAATTTCAAAATTTGTTTCATTTCTCCCCACCGCCACTACAGGAATGCCCAAAGTTTGCGCCAAAATCCCGTACATCGAGAAAGTGGGATTGGCAACGAGAATTGACCCTTCTCCTCCTAAACAGGTGGCGATTAATAAAGAGCGGATTAGTTCATCTGAACCATTACCAACAGAAATATTGGCACCAGTAAATAAGGATGATGAGAGGTCGGCTGACTGATTAACGTACTGTGCGATCGCATCCTTAAGTGTTTCATGTCCGCCATCAGGATAACGATTTGTTTCAATTACTTGCTGATAAGTCCACGCTAGCTTCTCTTTTAACTCAGGAGGTAAATCGTAGGGGCTTTCATTTGTATCTAACCGATCGAACTGTGTGGCAACAGAATTGGCTGTATCGCTGCTAGGATGAGGTTTATAGGCACTGAATTGGGCTAAATCTGACCGGATGAAGGGAAGCATAGTTTTAGTCATTAGTCATTAGTCATTAGTCATTGGTCATTAGTGACTAACAAAGCACAAATGACTAAGGACATTATTTATGTGTGAGTTTAATATTTTACAACTTCAAGGTAATTGGCAAAAGAGGCGAATTGCCTGCCAAATTTCTTCCATAACATTACCCAAAGCGTGATCGCTGTCGAGTTCAACTAACTCCACCCAAGGACGGGAACACGCAAAGTCGCGACTAGCTTCTATCGGAATGACTTCATCCTTTTTTCCGTGCAAAATTAGCGTGGGGATAGGACGTTGCAAAAGCTTTTCTTGGTATTGGGCAGCATCTGTAACGAAATCGTAACTTAAAGGAATTAATTGCTGCTCCCCATAGTGGTAGACCATGATATATTTTTCTTGCTGCCAACGCTGTACTTCTTCATCTCCTAGCTTGGGCAACCAATGAGATAAAAACCTAAAAGCTGGTGCTAGCAAAACTAAGCGTTGCACTTGCAAATTTTTTTGTCCCAGGTGAGCAGCGGTCAAACCACCCAAACTTGAGCCAATGAGTGTTACTAGTGTAGAGTGATTGCTGAATTCTGCGGCAACTTGAGTGAGCTGACGAGTGATTGTTAATTGGGAAAAATCGCCAGCATTGAGATCGGGAATTTTCAGCTTTGTCTGAATTTGGGTAAAGCGATCGCCTATATCCCGCGCTTTGGCAGATTTAGGACTAGAAGCAAATCCGTGAAGATATATGTAGTCCAAGAGTGTTAATAGTTAGGAGTGAGAAGTTATAAATTTTAAGTTTTAAGTTATGAGTTTATTTTTTCAACTCATAACCCATAACTCTTATTACCGCAATGTGACAAATTCCTCTGCGGATGAGGGATGGATACCCACAGTAGCATCAAAGTCTTTTTTAGTTGCGCCCATCTTGACTGCGATCGCCACACCTTGGATAATCTCAGCGGCACTTTCACCTACCATGTGAGCGCCTAGAACTTTGTCAGTGTTGCCATCAACTACCAACTTCATCATTGTCTTCTCTTGCTTACCAGTCAAACTGTGGTACATAGGGCGAAAGCGAGTACGAAAAATTTTGACGGCATCACCAAGTTTTTCTCGTGCTTCGGCTTCTGTCCAGCCGACTGTTGCGGCTTCTGGGCTAGAAAATATGGCTGTAGGCACAGTTTGGTGACTGAATTCGCGGCGGTTATCCCCAAATTCACTATCAGCAAAGGCACGACCTTCGCCAATAGCCACAGGAGTTAAATTGATTCGGTCGGTGACATCGCCAACAGCAAAAATATTCGGTTGACTAGTTTGACTATATTCATTGACTGCGATCGCATTTGTGGTTGGGTATCCAGGCCCTTCGATAGAACTAGCCACAACATCAATCCCAGCGTTTTCTAAACCTAATCCATCTACATTGGGAGTCCGACCGGTCGCTACTAAAAACACATCGGCAATTAGTGGTTCTTGGTCATCCCCTGATAAAGTCAGTTTCAACCCTTCTGGGACACGTTCAATTGCTTTCACCACATTATTCTTAATCAAACGAATTCCGTGGTTCGTCATACCCTCTTCAATTTCTATGCGGACATCTTCATCAAAACCATTTAAAATCTTTTCACCTCTGGTAATTTGTGTCACCTCAGAACCCAAACCGCGCATAATACAAGCAAATTCCGTGCCGATATAACCAGCGCCAATAATAACGATGTGTTTTGGTTGTTCTTTTAGATGAAAGATTTCGTCGGAGGTAATGCCATGTTCCATGCCTGGTAAATCTGGCTTGATAGGACGCCCACCAACAGCAATTAAAATTTTGTCTGCTGTAACTTTACGTCCATCAACTTCTACAGTGTGGGGGTCTACCAATGTGGCGCGACCAGAAAATAGTTCTACTCCGGCTTTTTCCAAGAAGCTTATGTGCAGTTGCGATAGTCGCCGAACTTCCTTATCTATAGATGTAATGAAATATTCCCAGTCAAACTCAGCATTACCTACTTTCCAGCCATAGCCTGAAGCGTCACTGAACAGTTCGGGAAAGTGAGAGCCATAGACCATGAGTTTTTTGGGAACGCAACCGCGAATCACACAAGTGCCACCAACTAAATCATATTCAGCGATCGCCACTTTTGCGCCGTAGCTAGCCGCTCGTTTGGAAGCCGCCAAACCTCCAGAACCCGCACCAATTACAAACAGGTCGTAATCAAAAGTCATAAGTTTATGTTCTCTTTAGCAACAAGTGAGTTCCTGGGAACTTACACACAGAACCTGATTGAACTATATAAGGATATCCGGTGAACGCTGTGTAAGTCCTGTCCTTGATTTAATCTAGCGTTAGCAGATGCTATATGGTCGTAGGGAATATCACTTTTTGCTTTGGCGGCAGTAAAAGCAGTAGTTAACAGTTGTATAGTTCTGCCCCTAATCGAGCATAAGTCTGTGCTACCGCATTGGAGCAGCTAAGTTCCACAGGAATTAGGCAAAATTACGACAAAACGTACTGTCTTCGCCTTTTGCGTAGCATTTTTTACCCCAATTAGCAATTTTTATGTACTTGGAGAGTCACTTGGAGTTACAGGTGTTACAGGTATTACTGGCGTTGGAGTTACTGGTGTTACGGGTGTTGGAGTTACTGTTGTTGGAGTTACTGTTGTTGGAGTTACTGGTGTTGGAGTGACGGGTGTTACGGGTGTTGGAGTTACTGGAGTTACTGGTGTTACGGGTGTTGGAGTGACAGGTGTTGGAGTTACTGGTGTTACAGGTACTACTGGTATTACAGGTATTACTGGCGTTACGGGTGTTGGAGTTACGGGTGTTGGAGTTACGGGTGTTACGGGTGTCGGAGTGACAGGTATTGGAGTGACAGGTGTTGGATCTGTTGGAGTGACGGGTGTTGGATCTGGTGAGGTTACAGGTGTTGGAGTTACGGGTATTACGGGTATTACAGGTGTTGGATCTGTTGGAGTGACGGGTGTTGGATCTGTTGAGGTTACAGGTGTTGGAGTTACGGGTGTTACGGGTGTTACAGGTGTTGGATCTGTTGGAGTGACGGGTGTTGGATCTGTTGGAGTGATGGGTACTACGGGTGTTACGGGTATTACGGGTGTTGGATCTGTTGAGGTTACAGGTGTTGGAGTGACGGGTATTACGGGTGTTGGATCTGTTGAGGTTACAGGTGTTGGAGTTACGGGTGTTACGGGTGTTACAGGTGTTGGAGTGACGGGTGTTGGATCTGTCGAGGTTACAGGTGTTGGATTTGTTGAGGTGTTGGGTAATTTCTCAGTTGCAGTTGAGGTGTTGGGTAATTTCTCAGTTGCAGTTGAGGTGTTGGGTAATTTCTCAGTTGCAGTTGAGGTGTTGGGTAATTTCTCAGTTGCAGTTGAGGTGTTGGGTAATTTCTCAGTTGCAGTTGAGGTGTTGGGTAATTTCTCAGTTGCAGTTGAGGTGTTAGGTGATTTCTCAGTTGCAGTTGAGGTGTTAGGTGATTTCTCAGTTGCAGTTGAGGTGTTAGGTGATTTCTCAGTTTGGCCAACTGGTGGAGTTAGCTGCACAAAAGAGGGGTTTTCAATTACTCCCTCGCCTTTTATCGGTGCCTGTGCTTTCAAAGCCGCAGCAGTTTCGGCTTGAACACTAGTAATTGCAGGATCGGGCGTAGGCACAGGACTCTGCCTGTTCAAATCAAGTTCCCGAACCATCTGGCTCGTTTCATAAAAATTTCTTAGATCAAAATCATATAATCTTTGAAATTCGCCTTTAATTATAATCACCATTTGTCCTGCTTCCAACACCTGAGTTTGAGAAGCCTTCTTGTTAGAAACTTCAATGCCGCTATTTGTTAGCGCACCTACAATTGTGGTGTCTGTTTGTTGGTCGTAGCGGACAAATAATGCTGAACCACGAATTGCTGCTGCTGCATTTGGTGTTTGTATACGTGTTTGCCCCTTTCCTGGTGGGATGAGCAACAACACAGTCCCATTTGTCAGTTTAAAGTCACGAGTCTTCGGCAAAAATTGAAATAACGCCTGTTCTCCAACTCGTGCCAAAGAGCCATCATTAAAACGCAAATCTGCGAGAGAAGCTCGACCAGTTGACAGCCCGTCTCCAGGGGTCATTGCATCTAATTTGCGTGCAGGACGTTTCTTGAATTTATCTTTGGGTATCAGTTGTACGATGTTGCGGAGATTTTGAATCTCTGCTCGCGTTAGAGGAGTTGTAGCACTTACCCGATTTGGCAAAGGCAGTACTATAAGTCCCCATAAACCAATCACTAATAATGGAAACGATTTATAAAACATAGTTTGAGAAATTTTGACCTTCAACTAATATCATAAAAATTGAATTTTAAGCTAATGCTAATTGTTGTAAGACTTTTTTAGGTAAATTATTTTAAACTTTAATTTAGATTTAATGCATAAAATAGAGAATGATTGAAATAAATGACTCAGATTTGATTTTTGAAAACACTCAGTACACATCTATTGCTTTTTTTCTGTCTACCTGTTTCTTATCTATGTAAGCAAGTTCATGAACCAAATTGGATTACTAATTACTATATGTATTTAGTTGATTTAACTTTTCCTGCTGAAAAGAAAATTGTCTACAATAAATTTTGTAGCATATTTAAAAGTTAGCATTTGATATAAATAATTAAAGCAGAAGTACCTTACATATAATCCTTTATAATCAGTTCAGTTAGAGGATCGTTAATTATGAGGGACAATAATTTTCTAAAAATTTATTGTTAAATTACCCACTAGCTGTATTTCACTAAAATTTAAACAGCAATTTATCGGAGCATCTCAGTTTTACAAAAAAATCTAGGGAAAAATCCGAAAAGCAGTAATTTTAGTTTGTAGTTTCAGTATATACCTACAAAGCTAAAATAGATGCAATCAACTGTATCTTTGTAGTCGGAACTTTCGATACAGCTTGTGGGTCTACATTTGCCAAACGCAATCAATGCGATCTAACCAGATGCGACTCAAGAACTGGAAAAATTTGTTTTTTTGTATTTTGTTAACGTCCAGTGGTGCAAGCTGGTGTTGCATTAGAGTAAATGCGGCAGAATCTGCAATTACAGATGTTTTGCATTCTAATCATTTAGCAACTACACAGTTAACTCATGAGCAGTTATGTCATAAGTTGGAGCAAAAAGCAATTAACTCTTTGTGCAAGCTGTCGAGTGAGTCACATACTTTAGATTCTCGGATGCCGTTAAATCTGGCACAGCAAACACCAGAAACGACTCAAATCCCAGATCAAACCGAAGAACCTATAGATACTCAAAAGCAAAATGAACCGCCACAGCTAGAATCTCCACCAAATAATTTGCCCATATCTCCTTCAGACTCTAAGGAGCAACTATTAAATTTACCTGACAAAGAGTATTCTCAAAGGCGAGAGAGGTTGATAGAACTGCTACGATCGCCAAAACAACCGTTTGAATCTAATAGCGATCGCGAATTGGGGTTACGGGTGCGGTTACGACCCCTAGAACAACAACCCCTTGAACAACAGCTACCACCACCAACAGAACAACCTGTACCTCAGTTTAAACCTATCGGTTATCTACAAGGACGTGTCGGCTACTTCCAAACGAATAACATATTTTCATCAAATGATAGTCCCATAGAAGATGGTTTAATTATTTCTGGACTGACATTAGCCTCTACATATTTTCCTTTAGGATCTAAGACTTTTATAAATGGCTCAATCGATGGCAATCTGATTCGTTATATAAATCAGTCACAATATCATTACAATCAGGTGAGATTCAATCTCAGTCTTTACCAGCAGCTATCCCAACGGATGTATGGAGAAATCAGTTGGAGCAATCAACAGTTATTTTATGCCAACAGCAGCGATCTCCCCAATAGCTTCAAAGCAGGCGATCGCTTTTTAAATGAAAATTCCCTACAGCTATCTTTGGGACGCCGAGATCCCTTAACTTCAAAATTAACCCTAGATAGCTTCTACGAGTTGAGTGTAAATTTTGCCGATCCCCAAAGTCGTAATCGGATAATCAATACCTTTTGGGTATCTCTAAACTACTACTTGCAAAAGCCTCTTCAGGTTGGTATTGACTACCAAATGAGTTTATCAGACTTTACACAGCGCGATCGAGAAGACGAATTTTATCGGCTATTCGGACACTTAAATTACCAAATATCCGATACCATTTATATGAATGTCCAGGCTGGAGTAAGTTTAGGTAGTTCAACCGCCGAAAACATTGATTTTGACGGCTGGTTCTTCAGTATTAATTATGGTTTGCAATTAGGTGGGTTTTGAAATTTGTCCTTTGTCATTTGTCATTTGTCCTTTGTTATTTATCCTTTATTAAAAACTAATGACCAATGACCAATGACTAATGACTATAAATAAGAAATCCAATCACTCCAGCTACCAGCATAAAGTTTACCCTTGCTAATACCAGCTAATTCTAAAGAAAGTAAATTCACACAAGCAGTAACGCCAGAACCGCAATATACCAATATTTCTTCGGCTGTTTTTAGCTTTTCCCACCGACGGCGTTGTTCTTCTGGAGGGATTAGGTAGCCGGAAGAGTCTGTAACTTCTTGCCAGGGATAGTTGACTGCACCGGGAATATGTCCAGCAATTCGATCGATTGGCTCTCGTTTGCCTCGGTAGCGATCGCTCTCTCTTGAATCGACCAATACTACCTCATGGCTATCTTTCCGGCTTTTCACCGTTGTAATATCTACCACCTTTTCTGTTTGTACTTGAGGGACAAACGTACCCATTCGAGGGGAAGGAATAACATCTGTAACAGAATATCCAGCTTTTTGCCATCCAGCCAAGCCGCCATCCAGTACTGCTACTTGCTCATGTCCTAGATAGCGCAACAGCCACCAGAGACGAGATGCAAAGGCAAAGCGCGAATCATCATAAGCTACAACTAAACTTTTTTGGTAATTTACCCCAATCGCTGCCAATTTGTTAGCTATATCATTAGGGTTAGGTAAAGGATGTCTTCCGCCATGCTTACCCACTGGACTGGAAAGATCCTGATTCAAATCTAAGTAATATGACCCCTCTATGTGACTTGTTTGATACTGTTGTTGTCCTAGTTGTGGATCGGCTAAAGAAAAGCGACAATCCACTATAACGACTTGCGGATCTTCTAGATGTTCAAACAGCCAAGCTGGCGAAACAACAAATTGGGAATTGGGCATTGGGAATTGGGCATTATCTTAAAGGACTTACGCAACTGGCACAAATACGATTTATTACGTTTGTGCTTGGTTGATGGTGGCAGTGTCATCGGTTGCAATCGCGCTAATCAGGTTTTTGTACTGTAGGATAACGTTACCAATGATGACTTTATTATCTTTTATACCGAAGTTTAGCGATCGGTTATAGGTTGGGTTAAGGAACGAATACTAAGTTGCCAAACAGCTTGCTCTTTCTTTAGTTAACGAAATGTAGATATTTTTCTTTTGTATAGGGGATGGCAAAGACGAGTATAATTGCTCTTAATTAGCCGCCATCGCCGCAAAAAATCACCATCTGTAATGTTGGGTTTTGCTTTGTTCGACCCAAACTACAGAATCGATTCAATTAATTCTACTAAGGTGCATCTATTTCACTTCTGTGCTTAATATTATCAAAGCTGTATCCTAATTCCTCAATAAACTTTTCTAATTCATCTATATAAGAAAAGTAATAGTTATCTTTTTGCCTAATGTCCTCTCCTGTTTCATATTCTCCGCTTTCATGAACATCTCGCCGTAGTTCTTTGATAAGTACATGATATGGTGTTTTCTGTCTTTTTTCGGCTTCTCTGATTTTGATTAAATAGAGGTATTCTTCTAAGTAATCTTCTCTCTTCGGTGTAAATGTCAACTTCTGGAGTTTATTAATTAAAATTCAGCCTAAGTATTCATCATTATCTGTTTCTTTTTTATACCCCCATTGTTCTCCATCATTTAATTTTTTATCCAGTTCTATTTTATTCATATACCCTTTATTGAATTAATCTTTCATCAAATATTGTTTTCTTCTCGTACTCTAGTTTTATGGATTCGATAGTTGATTCATTTGGTCTCTTAATTATCCCAAATTTCCCCATTATTCGGTCAAGGCTCAAAGGTCAAAAAACTCTGGACTCTTGACTTTTTACTCTGGACAATCTATATCAAAAAAATATGACACTTACGTAAGTCCTAATTTAGTTTTTTGTTAAATGTCAGACATAGAGAATTTTACACCTAAATTAACAGCAGATGGCTCCTTCACCTTTGTCTCTCAAGAGTTTGGTGAATCCTTTCACAGCCATTATGGAGCTACACAGGAAAGTTTTTGCAAGTTTGTGGAACCTACTCAACTGGCTACAGCAGCCCAAAAACCGATCTTGCGACTATTGGATGTTTGTTATGGTCTAGGATATAACACAGCTGCTGCTTTGCAAACAATTTGGGCAGTGAATCCTAGTTGTTGTGTTGAAGTAATTGGTTTAGAACTGAATCCAGCAGTGCCACAAGCGGCGATCGCTCATCAGTTGTTCGACAATTGGAACTGTAACTATGTTGAAATTTTGAAAAAGCTAGCTTTTGAGCATCAAGTGCAAACACCTTGCCTGAAAGCGAAGCTACTGATTGGTGATGCTAGAACTACGATCGCGCTAGTACGTCAGTCGGGTTTCTGGGCAGATGCAATTTTCCTCGATCCCTTTTCACCGCCACAGTGTCCTCAATTATGGACTGTTGAATTTATTAAACAACTCTCATTGTGTTTACATCCAGATGGTTTATTAGCCACCTATTCTTGTGCTGCTGCTGTACGCACAGCACTTTTGTCTGCTGGTTTGGTTATATCTTCTACCCCACCTGTAGGAAGGCGATCGCCTGGTACCGTGGCAACACATTCTCAAAATGCTGAGTCTAAAGACGACTCTCTACTCACTACCCTTTCAGAAGTTGAAAAAGAACACTTGCTAACTCGTGCTGCTATTCCCTATCGCGATCCTCAATTGAGCGATCCAACTGAAGTCATAGTCAGGCGGCGACAACAGGAGCAAGAAACCTCTTGCTTAGAACCTGCCTCTCATTGGCGAAAAAGGTGGTTGTTGGGAACACAAGATAGGGATTTTATGGGAACTAGTTTGTAGTTTGATTACAATATCATACAATATGCTACGTCTATGGACTGCAAGCCTAATTCAACGAGTTTTTACGAGTCAAATAGCTTATCAATATGTTAGTATTCAATATCACATAGTCTATAACAGTAATGGAATATTGCTATAACTAAGTAAGTAAAAACATTTATATCAAATGATTACAATGATTACTATAAAAACTTGAAAGTCCAAATCCGATATTTAGATATAAAGAAGCCAAATATAACGCTTTCTGACGCCAAAAAACGAAAAAACCTCCGTAAAAAACCTGATTTAACATTTGCGAGAATTTATCATACTGAAATTAGAAGCAAAAAATTTGACAAAAAGATACACTTTGTTCGTAACATAAAAGATACATGCTGCGAAAAATTCCATCGCCAGCTTGACATCATGCATAATCCATATCGAAATTCTGACTCAGATACAGTCAAATCTTAAATTTGTTTTTAAAATCTGACACTGTTAACTAACTTGTGCAAAAACTTGGAGTGTCTTTGTGATTCAATGGAAATCCAACCATACAGGCTTTACAGAAAAAATTGTTAATGGATCAAACCCTATTAGCACAGTGAAGAGTATCGGTTCAAATCATGCCGTGGAATCGCAAAATGCGGAAGGTTATTCTTTAGGCTTATCTCAAGGAGACCTGATGCTTGAAGATAGGCAAGCAATGTTTTCTTGGATAGAATCCGATGTTAATTGTGATGATGATTCATTGGTCTCTAGAACACTACAAGCCAAAGGTTCTAAAGTGAATGGGTTTGATTTAGATCCGCCGAAGGTTTTAGTAGTTGACGATCATGCCGCCAGCCGGATGACTGCTGTTGCCCTCTTGGGGATGGAAGGATATGAAGTGATTGAGGCGGACAGTGGGTCTATTGTTGTGGGATTGGTAACTCAAAAACAACCAGATTTGATTTTGCTGGATGTGATGATGCCAGGAATGGATGGATTTGAAGTGTGCCAATTGCTTAAACAGGATGAGCAGACTAGGCTAATCCCAGTAATTTTTATTACAGCGTTAAATGACAGGCGATCGCGCATTCGGGGAATTGAAGTTGGGGCAGATGATTTTCTCACCAAACCCTTTGATCGGGTGGAACTCGCAGCGCGTGTAAAGTCCTTGGTGCGGCAGAAGCGTATGAACGAAGATTTAGATCATGCCGAACAAGTACTGTTTTCCATTGCCATGTCTATCGAAAGTCGCGATCCCAATACAGGCAACCATTGCGAACGTCTAGTAAAACTGGGACAAGTTTTTGGTGAATACCTCAACCTCACACGCTATCAAATTCGAGATTTGATGTGGGGTGGTTATCTCCACGATATTGGTAAGGTAGGCATTCCCGATGCTGTGCTACTAAAAAAAGGCAAACTCACTCCCGAAGATTGGCAAATTATGCAGCAGCACGTTTTGATTGGAGAAAAAATCTGCCAACCACTACGCAGTATGCGCGGTGTAATTCCGATTATTCGTCATCACCACGAACGTTGGGATGGTTCAGGCTACCCCGATCGACTCAAGGGCGATGATATTCCTTATCTAGCGCAAGTATTTCAGTTAATTGATATTTATGATGCCCTAACTAGCGAACGACCTTACAAAAGAGCTTTTACTTCAACAGAAGCCCTTTTAGTGATGCAAGAAGAAGCTGATTCTGGTTGGCGTAACCCCAAACTAATGCAGCAGTTTGCAGAGTTTATTTGCTCTTGTCAGGAAAATGGGAAGAGTGGGCAGTAGGAAGTAATGATTTGTAGCTGCTGTGATGAACGCTAACTTGCATTATTATAATCTCTGCTTTTTATGAGTAGAAGTTATACCGACTCCTGAATTCTGACTTTTTTGATATTTTCAGTCTTCTATGATTAGCTGGTATGATTTGAGCCGAGATTTTAAAGTACTAACAGCACTAATCACAATTTCACTGATAGCTGATAGCTAATTATGGTAGTTGTAGCAATTTTAGCGGCGGGACGCGGCACACGGATGAAATCACGCTTACCCAAGGTTTTACATTCTTTAGGTGGGCGATCGCTAGTAGAGAGAG
Source organism: Nostoc sp. DedSLP03 (assembly GCF_034530815.1). NCBI lineage: Bacteria > Bacillati > Cyanobacteriota > Cyanophyceae > Nostocales > Nostocaceae > Nostoc > Nostoc sp. DedSLP03. Next base: position 60,295 of record NZ_JAVRCK010000018.1, on the reverse strand, counting down.
TTCTCGAAAGTGTAGAACCACTTTCGCCCTCACGGCGAATCGTGATTGTGGGATATCAATCCGAGGAAGTGCAAGCCGCCATGCACTCGATTCCCAGTTTGGAGTTTGTCGAACAGACTGTGCAATTAGGGACAGGTCATGCTATCCAGCAATTACTTCCTCACTTGGAAGACTACACAGGAGATTTACTGGTACTTAACGGCGATTTACCGTTAATACGCAGCGAAACTCTTAAGCAGATGTTACAAACTCACGTCCAAAATCAAAACTCTGCCACTATTCTCACCTCGCATCTACCCGACCCCACAGGCTACGGGCGCGTTTTTTGTAACGATGAAAATATTGTGCAGAAAATGGTCGAACACAAGGATTGTACGGCTGCTCAACGAGAAAATCAGCGGATTAACGCTGGAGTTTACTGCTTTCGCTGGCCAGATTTAGCAAAGGTGCTTCCCCACCTAGAGGCAAACAATGCCCAAAAAGAATACTATCTTACCGATGCCGTGACTCAGGTAGGACAAGTAATGGCAGTGGATGTGGAAGATTACCAAGAAATTCTTGGCATCAACGATCGCTTGCAACTGGCAGCAGCATCCGAAATTTTGCAACAACGAGTCAAGGAAAAATGGATGCTGGCGGGTGTTACTCTCATCGACCCCACCAGCATCACCATTGATGAAACAGTGGAATTGCAACCGGATGTAATTATTGAACCCCAAACTCACCTGCGGGGAAATACGGTAATTCAAACAGGAAGTCACATCGGGCCGGGGAGTTTAATTGAAAATAGTCAATTAAGTGAAAATGTTACAGTGCAATATTCAGTAGTCATAAATAGCACTGTGCAAGCCGGAAGCCGAATTGGCCCTTATACTCATTTGCGCGGTCAGGTACAGGTGGGTGCTGGTTGCCGTGTAGGGAATTTTGTGGAATTAAAAAATACGCAATTAGGCGATCGCACCAATGCAGCCCATTTGTCATATATAGGTGATACTGTTGTCGGCAATCAGGTGAATATTGGTGCTGGTACAATTACTGCCAACTATGACGGCGTAAAGAAACATCGCACCAAAATAGGCAATCGGACAAAAACTGGCGCCAATAGCGTTTTAGTGGCTCCGCTCACTTTGGGAGATGATGTCTACATTGCAGCTGGTTCTACTGTGACAGAAGATGTGCCTGATGATTCTCTGGTAATTGCCCGTAGTCGTCAGGTGGTAAAACCAGCTTGGCGAAGGAAAAATGTTGAAAATGAAACCACAGATCGACATAAATAATTCATCGGTGTTAATCGCGCTCGATCTGTGGTTTTAGACTAGAAACCACGATTTTTGCTAGATGTCTAATCTAGCTAGATTAGTAGTATAGCCAAAATCTCAATATATAACATGCATGGAAGAACTGCTAGAACTTAGGCAATTTCTAGAACAAGGCAAAATCCATGAGGCGCTGCTGTTGGTGGATGAGTTAGAAGAAATGAGCCTCGGTGACAAAATCAATAAAATTGATAGTTATGGTGTGATTCTGCTCATCCATTTAATTAAACAAAAGGCCGAAAAACGTTCTACTCGCTCTTGGGATGTTTCGATAGAAAATACAGTGCGGGAAATCAACAAAATAAACAAGCGCCGCAAATCGGGTGATTTTTACTTGAATCAAGCAGAATTAATCGATATTCTGGAACAAGGATATCAAGTGGCACTGAAAAGAGCGGCGCTAGAAACTTTTGAGGGGCGTTATGAATCCCAAGAATTGGCCGCAATGGTTGACCAGCAAGAAATTTTAGCCAAAGCCCTGAAACTGATTCAACAATAGCCGATCAGTTCGTTGCCAGTCCATTCCAAAGTATCACCAACTTTTTCGCCGTCATGGTAGGCGGCAAGTAAGATTTCGCTAGTTTTTCCCCAAGCGATCGCTCCACTAGCATCTAAGGCGATCGCTCCCAAATCGCGTTTGTTCTCGTGAGCTTCCCCAAAGGAACGCTGCATCGCTTCCTTCAGTGACATCCCATCAGTAACACGCACTACAATCCGTGCGGCTAAACACTCATCAATGATATCTTCACCAATGCCAGTACAGCTAACACCAGCATTACTAGTAGCATAATTACCTGCTGGCATCGCTGAATCACTTACCCTACCAATCCGCTCAAATCCTTTACCACCAGTAGAAGTGCCAGCAGCTAACTTACCAGATGCATCTAAAGCTACTACACCGATGGTACCGCGTCCGGTATTGCTGGTTTCTAGCAGTTCGGGTTCTGCTACTACGCCTGCCATTGCGCTTTTAAAATTATCCTGGCGCTCTTGTATCCACTCTTGTAACCGCAAATCAGTTAAAGCGTTATAGCTGGGAATTTGCATTTCTCGCGCCAACTCAGCCGAACCGAAATCTGATAGCACTCGGTCTGGGGAGCTTTGTAAAAATTGCGCTAAATCAATCGGATTTTTTACCCGCGAGATATTAATCACACCACTAAACCGCCCTGATGCACCATCCATCAGGGAAGCACTCATACGGATTTGTCCATCGGATTGCAATACTGAACCAGTACCAGCATTAAAACGGGGGTTGTCTTCGAGCATTAGGCAACCCTGCACCACTGCCTCAGAGGCAGTTGCTCCTGACAATAGCAGAGAATAAACTTCTTCTATTACTGTATGGAGCGATCGGCGCACCGCCTCTAATCCGCCTTTACCGTGGAGAGAACTACCAGCTCCACCATGAATAATTAATTTAGGTTGCACCTGTAACTCCATTAATCTCTTGCGCTATTTGCGTCTGTATCGCGGTTGGTTTCATTTTGAGCTTCAGAACGGCGACGACGACAACGTTCTGAGCAGTATTTCACATCGTCCCAACAATCTTGCCACTTTTTACGCCATGTGAAAGGACGTTGACATACCGGACAGATTTTTGTAGGTAGGTCAGATTTAGAACGAACACGTCCCATATAAATACTGTGTAAATGAGAATTTCATTTCTGAGGGAGATGGAAGATAATTATAACCAGTTTGCTATGAAGGCAGGATAAATTCGACGAACAAATATATTGTCAATCTATCCTTAGATTGATTTGCAATATCTATTTTAAAAAGAGAGAGGCTTTAAATCTTACTATCCTTCTCTTTTAGAGACTTGTAAAAAATAAATTATCCCCAACTATTTCTAGATTTGTAGAGGTGCAAGGACTTACATTGGTGTCAACTTAAGGTTAAAGCTTTTAGCGGTTTATCTCATTGCCTGTTGGAGCAGGGGAATGTTTAATGGGAGGCAGTATTTCTAGTTTCTGACTGGAAACGAGATATTAAAGGAGTTTTAGCTTAAGTTTACTGATACCAAAAAAGGACATGAAAGACCCCTGACGACGTTAGGGCAAGGAAGGCTGTTTCATGTCATAAAAGGTGCTGATTTACAAGCGTTTCAAGCAAAAAATCAGGTGAATAAAAAATCTGATTGCACAAGAAAATAGTGATGCCTTCTCCTGTCGGAGACGCTTTGCGTAGCTTGCTTCCCCGTAGGGGTACGGCAAGGCTTTTCTACGAGAGGCTACGCCAATGCTAACGCACTGAAATTAACTCTTTGAGATAGTAATTTTTCGATTACTAACTTCCCCGCGTTTACTGTCTATGTTGTTGACAATATCCTTAATAGATCGAATGAAATAGGCTTGGAGGTTAGAGGGATTAAAAGTGCTTAAACTCATATCGAAACACTTTTAAAACAACCTCTAAATACTAGACGTTGTAAATAACTTGATAGTACATAGCAAGGTACTTTTCAAACAATTTTTAAATACTATATAGTGTCAGTAACTTGATACTAGAATGTTTTTTCCTTTATAAAAGAAAATTTACGTAAAACTACTATTCATCGAATTCTAATAGTGCTATTCTTTGTATGCCACTAAAAAACAAGTTGTAGTGGTACGACCACAAACAAGTTGACCTTACTAATTCTTAGGAAAGTAAAATCATGATTATCAACGATCTTTCTCATGTAGAAACCGTTCTTGAAAATGAGAATGTTCAAGGTGGAATAGCTTTTGCAGATGCTAATTCCAAAGCATTCGCTTTTGGTAAAAACATCGCTATCACCAGCATTGCTACTAGCACCGTTGCTGTCTCCAAGAAATACAGCCTATCTGCTAGTGTCGGTTCATCTAGTTCTTCTGCCGGCTAAATATGCCTTAGTCCTACAGTGTACTACAGTGCATTTTAGATAGAAAAATTGCTGAAAGTTCTCAAAAACTTTCAGCAATACATTCGTTTTTCAAAGAGAGCTTTTTTATGGAACGATTAAGAATTTCCGATCTCAGTTTTTGCGAAGATGAAGCTTCCGATCTTAGTCAAGTACAAGGGGGAGTTGCATCTACTTACGCACGTGGTTATGCTATTGCTAAAAGTAGCAGTTATAAAGTAGACAAAAACAAGGGCACTATTACAGCTAATTTTGATGGTGCTCTTGCTGGCGCTCTTGCTGGCGCTATTACTGATGGTGATAAAGCTATTGCATCTGTCAATACATCTGCAACAGTTTCCTAAAGCTTGCATAACCACATTGTAGGTAACTTTTATGGGCAATGTCCATAAAAGCTTCTTATAAATATTTCTATACCTCTATCTTATACCACATAGTAGTATAAGACAGTAGGTAAAACTGACACTTCAACGTCGCTCACTGACCATGCTTGTTTTTGAGTTCAAAGCTTCTGAAAAGTCAGCCCAGATAACAGCAGTAGATAATGCAATTCTGACTGTAAAAATTCATTAAAAATAGCTGTATTTGGCTATAGATGAATGTTAACAATACAGTTAAAAAAGATTTGCATAAATTATTGAATTGATTGTGCTGTATTTGCAGGTAACTTTCCTTTTACTAATGAACTTAACTCAATGGTAAGACTTACCAGTTGAAAACAAGCATGGTCTTTCGTCTATCTCTTGCTTTAAAACTGTAAAAAGGGTACTCTGGGTTTAAAACCATTAATTTTTATAGCTATTTATTTGTATTTATTTAATGCTTATCTGTCAGGGTGCAAAATCACAAAATCATTTGCATACCTAATGACTTAGGGTTCCCATAAATCAATTTTGTACCGATTTGAGTGGAATACGTAGGTAGGCGAGAAACTCGAAGAAATAAAGTAAGAATTCAGTCCTTCTGAATTCAGGAGCCAGAATACTTAAAGAATTAAGAAAAAATTTGATAAGTAAATGTACTGTTTATGCTGAATTCCTTCTAAATTCTGACTTATGACTCCTGGGTGCTGAATTCTTACGAAATAAAACCTCGTTCTGCCAGAACTTGATCGATTCGATTTGTGATAGTAAGGGTAACTATTACTTGCCCCATTTGCTTACCCTGAAGACTTGGTAGTATCAGCTTACCCGTTTCAGCAAACTCCTGAAAACAAAATATTTTTGAGAGATGCCTTAAAACACAAAGACGCAAAAGCACTCCCTGCGCCTTTGCGTCTCTGGGTAATATATTCCCTACTACACCATCTCAGACGAAGCCTGCACTACCGGTTGCGGCTGTGGCTGGAACATGAACAACGAGTAAACAACGTCTCGGCGGATGTTAACCATCATATCCAAGAACAATTCATACCCCTCGCTCTTATACTCAATGAGCGGGTCTTTTTGCCCATAACCACGTAATCCCACTGATTCGCGCAAGGCATCCATTTGTTGCAGGTGTTCCCGCCACAGAGTATCAATGCGTTGCAAGATAAAGAAACGTTCCGCTTGGCGCATCAGTCCGGGTTGAACTTGGTCAATCTGCGCTTCTTTGAGGTCGTAAGCAATTCGTACCTGTTCGTGGAGGAAGGCTTTAATCTCGCTGACTGTAATATCTTCTAATTGACTAGCTTGTAAATCCGCTAGCAGATAGACGAATTCTTTGACTTTCTCAACCAACTTTTCTAACTCCCACTCTTCCGAGGGCAAGTCTATGTTGATATAAAAGTCAACGATGTCATCCATCGTTTTTTCAGCGTATTTAATCACCTGTTCTTTCAAATCTTGACCTTCTAGCACTCGGCGGCGTTCGGCATAAATAGCACGACGTTGATTATTCATCACCTCGTCATACTCAAATACCTGCTTCCGAATGTCGTAGTAGTAAGTTTCAACTTTTTTCTGTGCGCCTTCCAAACTCCGGGTAAGCATTCCAGATTCGATGGGCATATCTTCTTCCACTTGGAAGGCATTCATTAACCCAGCGACGCGATCGCCACCAAAAATCCGCAGTAGGTTATCCTCTAAACTAAGGAAGAATCTCGTGGTTCCAGGGTCGCCTTGTCTTCCTGCACGTCCGCGCAACTGATTGTCAATCCGGCGCGATTCGTGGCGTTCTGTACCAATGACGTGCAAACCGCCGATACCCACTACCTCTTCATGTTCGCGGGTAGTAAATTGTTCGTATTCCTGTTTGACGCGGTTATAAGCTTCCCGCAATTTCTGAATTACAGGGTCATCAATGGGGGCTTTTTCTGCGGCTACAGCTACCTTGTCTTCAGCTTCCAATTCTGGTAAACTGCGTTCCCCGTACTCACGCACCGCAATTTCTACTGCATCTTTGAGTAGTTTTTCTGTTTCTTTTGTCAATTGAGTCGGGAAAATTTCTGGCGAAGCCCGCCAAGTTTTGACTTTTTTACCAGGGACAAAGCCTTGACCACCACCATGTCCTGTAGGCAATCCAGCTGCTCTTTGCACGCCAAAGGCGTCTTCATCTTCTGGCATGACGATTCGGGGCATGAAGTATTCCCGCAGCTTCAGACGTGCCATGTATTCCGAGTTACCACCCAAAATGATGTCTGTACCTCTACCAGCCATGTTAGTAGCAATGGTAACAGCACCTTTTCGTCCAGCTTGGGCGACAATTTCCGCCTCACGCTCGACGTTTTCCGGTCGGGCGTTGAGTAATTCGTGAGGAATCTTCAAATCCTTCAATAGGCGGCTGAGAAGTTCGGATTTTTCTACACTAGTGGTTCCTACTAATACAGGTCTGCCGAGTTGGTGCATTTCGGCACATTCTCCGGCGATCGCTCCCCACTTACCTGCTTCTGTCTTAAACACCATATCAGACAAATCTTCGCGTCTGCGATCGCGGTTGGTGGGAATTACCGCAACTTCAAGTTTGTAAATTTTTTCAAATTCTGGTTCTTCGGTTTTTGCCGTTCCGGTCATTCCACCGAGTTTTGGATACAGCAAAAACATATTTTGGTAAGTAATTGTCGCTAGAGTTTGAGTTTCTGGCTGAATCTCTACGCGTTCTTTAGCTTCAATGGCCTGGTGTAATCCATCACTCCAACGCCGTCCGGCTAGCACTCGACCAGTAAATTCATCCACAATTACTACTTCACCATTGCGGACGATGTAATTTACATCTTTGAGGAAAAGTTCCTTGGCTTTAATTGCATTGAAAATGAAGTGCGCCCAAGGATCTTCTGGGTCAAATAAATCTGTGACTCCTAAAAGATTTTCCGATTCGGCAAACCCTTCATCTGTCAATAGCACGTTGCGAGCTTTTTCATCCACATCGTAATGCTCGTCTTTTTTGAGTGTGAATGCTATTTCAGCGGCTTGCAGATATTTTTCTGTAGGTCTTTCCACTTGCCCAGAAATAATCAGTGGTGTCCGCGCCTCATCAACTAAAATCGAGTCCACCTCGTCAATTACGCAATAATTAAACGGGCGTTGTACTACATCTGCCATTGATGTCGCCATGTTATCCCGCAGATAGTCGAAGCCGACCTCGCTGTTAGTAACATAAGTGATATCGCAGTCGTAGTTTTTCTGGCGTTCACTAGGAGTCATGCTTGACTGAATTAGCCCCACACTCAGCCCCAAGAAGCGATGCACCTGCCCCATCCATTCAGCGTCCCGACGAGCTAGGTAATCGTTTACGGTGATGACGTGTACACCTTTACCAGTAAGGGCGTTTAAGTAACTTGGCAAGGTGGCGACTAGTGTTTTACCTTCACCAGTTTTCATCTCGGCAATTTGCCCCACGTGCAAAATAATACCACCAAGGAGTTGGACATCAAAATGCCGCAAGCCTAATACTCGCCGTGCTGCTTCCCGAACAACGGCGTAAGCTTCTGGCAATATGTCATCTAGGGTTTCGCCTTTAGCGAGCCGTTGTTTAAATTCGACGGTTTTACCTTTTAACTGATCGTCGGAAAGAACCTTAATTTCTTCCTCTAAAAGGTTAATTTCAGTAACAGAAGGTTGGTATTTTTTAAGCTTACGAGCGTTGGGGTCGCCCAACAAAAGTTTTAGCATGGCAGGTTATAGAACTGAATCAAGGGGGATGGGAATTAAAGGGTCGGCATTGATTATAAACATTTAACCCAGCCCAAACGTCTTAGTCGTGGATGGGTGTGAAATGAGAATTACCTCAAAAGCAGGATAAAAACTAGCCAATCATTTAATAAACTGATTGGTTTGAACTCTTATCTTATATTTACTCTTTCTTCATAGTATCATTTTGCCCCCAGATGGGGCCAGAGAGGGTGTGAGGGAGAAGAGGACAAGGAGCAGGGAGCAGGGAGAAAAGGGGAGAATTTTTTCCCTCTGCCCCTTGCTCCCTTGCCTTCTTTTCACTTCCACTCTGCTGTCAGGCGGCGGAAATTGTAATCATTAGCACTGGGGTGACAGCTGACACAGCTGCCAATCTGGACGGGACGTGATAACTCAACTCCTGGATGCAAAGCTTTGAAATAACGCGAGTTGTTGAGGCGATATGGTGTTTCTTCGTCGTCTAGCTGCACGCGGGAGAAAGTCGAAAGATATTTCCACACCAAAATGCGTTGTGGATCGACTAAAGGCTGGAGTTGTGCACCGTAGTGCTGCGAGTCTTGCAGGATATTTTTCCAAGTTTGGGTAGGTAAAACGGCTGGCGGTATGGCAATGTGACATCTGGAGCAGTTTTCTAAATAAAGTTCTTGCCCCAATTGGTATTGTGCAGGTACTACATCAACAGTGCCAATTTCCGCGGGAGGAGTCGCACTTTGGGCGTTAGTTGCCAAAGCTAGAAGCCAGCCCATAGCTAAACTCCACGTTATAATTACCAGAAGTAAACCGAAAAATTGGCGTTTGAACTCACGTTCGGCGCTTGGTTGTAGCGCTTGGCGTTGGCGTAGCCCGCCGTAGGCATCGCGGATTTTGCGCTTAACAAAAATTGACATTCCTCACATTCCCAAATATTTAAAAGTGGCGCTTGTGCTAATCATAAGACTTACGCAGTATTGACAGTGTTTCAAATTTTGTGTAAGTAGTTTTGTCAGCAACACATCTTTTATATTGACAACAGTAATATAAATATCTATTCAGCACACCACTGACTATGCAAGGAAAAGTATTCTAGTAGTTTTAACCTGACTCACTATAAAAATCAGCCACAATATCTCGGATTTCATTTGCACCAATATCTTCTCGGACAGATTTGGAATAAATCGTTAGTAGCAAAATACTTGTAGGTGACTTAACTTGATAAATCAATCGGTATCCAGCACTCTTACCTTTTTGGATACTACTGTTACGAACTCTCACCTTATAAACAACATACTCCTCACCAATGCCCGCAATTCTATCTCATACAATATTTCCTTATTGTAATTGCTCAATAATTGGTTGAACATCAGAGCGAATATTGCGAAATTTTTTTGAAAGGTCACGCAAGTTTTGTTTATATTCAGGAGTTAAATCGATGAATACCGATAGCTGTTCATTCGGCATCAATTCCCTCCCACATTTGAGATAATGGCAAGCGTTGCCCTGTTTTGGCTTGCTGCAAGGCTCTCCTCAAACTAGCTTTAATCTCCTCAACGGGCGTATCATCAGGGTCAAGCTCTTCTGCTTCTGCTTGTTCTGGAACCAACACAATCACCCGAACCTGATGAGGATAAGTGTTTCCCTGAATCGGCTCATCTAAAATTAGGTTTCCTTGAGAATCAATTTTGCCAGTAACTTCGATCGCTTTCATCTGTTATCCACCTCTTTTGTAAGAGATTTTAACACGCTCAAATTCCGGCAGGTTCAAGAAACTTAAGTTCAGTCAAGTATGACTATTATGAGGTATTTACTACAATGAAAAATATTTTTCTCAGCAAGAAATGCAGTTACCGCTACCTTGGATAGCTGTTTTTTAGATCGTCGAAGTCACTTTGCATTAAGGAATAGAAACCGATCGCAATAATCGCTCAACAACAGTTTTTGAATTGCGCCCTCCTCTAGGAATAAGTCGATGGCACAGAACATAAGGGACAAGAAATTTCACATCATCGGGAATGGCATAATCACGCCCTAATAGAAAAGCTAAGGCTTGAGCAGCCCGTTGTAATGCTAATGTGCCACGGGGACTGACACCAAGGGCGATTTCCTCGTCTTGACGTGTTGCCCGTACCAATTCGAGAATGTATTGTTGCAAGGAAGTTGCTACTTTTACTTGAGAGCAGAGATAACGCAATTCCTGCACTTCTGCCAAGGTAATACAAGGCTGCAAATTAGCAACTTTGACACCATTTTGGAGATTTTGTAGCATCAGGAGTTCTTCTGCCTCAGAAGGATAGCCCAAACTCAGCGACAACATAAACCGATCCATTTGCGCTTCTGGCAGAGGAAAAGTACCTTGATACTCGATAGGGTTTTGAGTAGCAATTACAAAGAAGGGCTGAGGAACTGCACGAGAGACACCATCAACTGTTACCTGATGTTCCTCCATAACTTCCAGTAAAGCTGACTGAGTGCGGGGTGTGGCGCGGTTAATTTCATCAGCCAATAGCACATTAGTAAAGACTGGCCCAGGCAAAAAAGTAAATTCGCCGCTTTTTGGGTTCCAGATATTGGTGCCGGTAATATCAGTTGGCAATAAATCGGGAGTGCATTGTAGTCGTTGAAACTTGCCATCCAGCGAGCGAGCTAAGGATTTAGCAAGCAAGGTTTTACCAACACCAGGAACATCTTCTAAGAGAGCATGACCACCACCTAGCAATGCTACTAGCACTAAGCGTATTGCCTCAGCTTTGCCAACGATGGTAAGAGCCAGATTTTTTGTTAAAGCGTCAATTTTTTCTCTCATGCGTTGTGGTGAATGGGGAGTGGGGAGTGTGTAATGGGGAGTTGGGAGTTAGGAGTTAGGAGTTAGGAGTTATAAGAATTCTTCCCTAATGCCCAATGCCCAATTTTCCTAAATACATTGTTCCCACTCGGAACTCCTAACTCTGCCAATTTTAGATTTTGAATTTTGAATTTTGGATTGAAATAAAAATCTAAAATCTAAAATCCAAAATTGAATGACTCCAAACTCCTAACTCTTAACTCCTAACTTTTAACTTTCCGCTCCAGCACTCAAAACTTCTCTAGCAACAACGCAGTCAAGTTGAATTTGTGTTTTCAGGGCTTCGAGAGAAGGAAATTTTTGTTCGGGGCGCAAAAATTTAACTAGTTGCACAACCAGTTTTTTGCCATACAAATCACCAGACCAATCGAATAAATGTACTTCCGCAGATGAATAAGTACCGTTTACAGTTGGACGATTACCGATATTCATGACGCCCAAGTTTTCACTAGAAACAGTATCAGATGTTTCACCAAGAGTGAAAACACGGACAGCGTAGACTCCTTGGCGGGGCAAAAACTTTTCTTTTGGTAGTTGAAGGTTAGCGGTGGGAAAGCCAATTGTTCTGCCCAATTGTTGACCTTGAACAACATCACCAAGGAGGGTGTAAGGGCGTCCTAATAACAGATTTGCGTTTTTGATGTCTCCCTGCTCAAGGTTTTGGCGGATCAATGAAGTGCTAATACGGGCATCTTGAGTCGGAGTAGTACTGACGCAACTGGTTTGGGTGGACGAATCACCTGTATAAGTTTGTAAGGGAACGATGGTAACGGGAATATTGTGCTTGGCGGCGAGTAATTGCAAATCTTGAGCAGTACCACTGCGCTTTTCGCCAAAACAAAAATCCTGCCCGATGCTAATTCGTTGGCATCGCAGTTGTTGCACGAGAATTTTTTCGACAAATTCTTCGGGGGTCAACGCAGACAATTCTTTGTCAAAGGGTAGTAATACCAGTTGTTCTACCCCAAGCGATCGCAATTGTTGGACTTTTTCATCCAGTGGCGTTAACAATGTCCGGGGTTGCCCTGTAAAGAACTCTTGTGGATGGGGGTCAAAGGTGACAACAGTTGAATAGGTATATTCTTGATTTGTCAGTTGATTTCCCTTTGAGTGCGGACTACTAGCTCCTGACAAGTGACCACCAGTGTGCAAGACTGGTTGAATTACCCTTTGATGACCAAGATGAACGCCATCAAACTTGCCAAGGGCAACAGCAGTCGGCGTTAGTAGCCCAACGCTAGAAAAAGCAACCCGCACAGAACACCCATTTTTAGACAAATTTAGCACGTGGATTCTGAGATTTTAGGTTTATTTTAGCTCTCAGCAGGAAGCTACCCTATGGTAAACCGCCTTCAGGAGGACAGCTTTTGTAGTACCAATTTGTCATTTGTCATTTGTCCTTTGTCATTTGTCCTTTGTCTTTTGTCATTTGTAAATAACCTACGACCAATGACCAATGACCAATGACCAATGACCAGTGTCCTCCTGTTGTCGCCCTAATCCTGTGGTCGGCGTGACAATTCTGGGCAGCGCTGTCTCACCATACAGCCAACAGGGACGCTCTGGCGCTGAAAGCCTCTGATCACCAATCTAATCTAAAATCTCCAATTCCTCCGATCGCAATCTTTAGGTAGAAAACTTGCTAACAGGAAAAGATTCTGATAAGACAACTGAGGTCGGAACCTGAAGTACCAATCCTTCCCGTGCCATAATCGCACCAGGAAATTTTTCAGCGGCTTGTTTGCCTACATTATCCAAAAAGTCGTCATCGTGTGCCGGGTCGTGGTGGTAAATCACCAGAGTTTTGACGTTAGCGGCTTGTGCCACTTTTACAGCTTCTTGCCAAGTAGAATGCCCCCAGCCAATTTTCGGGGATTTTGGCGAGTGGTATTCCTCGTCTGTGTAGGTAGAATCGTAAACCAGAATGTCAGCATTACGAGCTAACCACAACACATTGTCATCGAGTCGATCGGGAAAATGTTCGGTATCAGTGATGTAAGTAGCTGCACCACCACGCCAGTTGACGCGGTATCCTACAGCTTCACCTGGATGATTTAAAGGTGCTGTTTCTACGGTAAGGTCATCAATGTGGATTGGTTGCCCCGGTCGAATGTCGTAGAAATTTAAATTGGCTTGCATAATCTGCAAGGGTACGGGAAAGTTCGGGTGCAACATTTGATCGTTGAGGCGCTGTTCTATGGTAGAACCATCAGGTGCGATCGCGCCGTAAATATGAAAGTCATTCCCCTTTACAAACCCTGGCGTAAAGAAGGGAAAACCTTGCATATGATCCCAGTGAGAGTGGGTAAAAAATATGTGAGCTTCTAGCGGCATTTGGCGCAACAGAGATTGCCCCAAAACATGTAGTCCCGTGCCAGCATCGAAAACTAAGCGTTTATCGCCCGTTTGCATTGATATGCAAGGGGTATTACCGCCGTAACGAACAGTGTGTGGCCCTGGGCTGGGGATGCTGCCGCGAACGCCCCAAAATTGTACGGTAAATTGATTCTCTATCCTCGACATGGGTGTTGCTTACTGGACTGAGCGGGCGATAAATGAAAGAATTGTTACTTATTTTGTCTAAGTTTATGCTGTGTCACTAATTTTGCTAGAGGGAAGATTTCTTGGTAAAACAGCATATCCTGTTTCTGGCTGATTGTGTAAATGTGAATGAAGTAGTCAGTTAAAATTTTCTAGGTTTTGGGTTGAATGTGTATCGGTTATTTCAAGATTGCCCCTACGTTATAGCCTACATTTTTCCGTGATGCATTTGAATAACCCCATTTTTGTCCCGATCGATCAAATGATTCCAGGAAAATTGAATTCCCAATCTGATAATTTATCTAATCCAGTTGCGTAAGTAAGATTGTATTGCAACGGAGTGATACTGATGTAATTTTTACGTACAACTTCCACATCTGTAGGTACATTTTGAGGCAGATTTAGTCCGCTTGGGGGTTCCAGATCCTCAATGACCTCTCCGGTTAACCAGTAGTAGGTTTTTCCACGAGGATCGACTCGTTTATTAAACACATCAATGTAATGCCGTAGGCCTTGACGGGTGAGAGCAACTCCGGCAATTTCTTCCCATTTGACCGCAGGAATGTTGACGTTGAGCAACATTAAATCTGGCAGTGGTTTTTGGGCTAATTGGTCTACGAGAACTGTGGCAAACTTAGCAGCAGCTTGAAAGTCTTTAGATGTGTGACTCATCAGACTCAGCGCTACGCTGGGAATGCCTTCAATTAGACCTTCCATTGCCGCAGAAACAGTGCCAGAATACAGAATTTCCGTTCCCAAATTCGCACCTTGATTAATACCAGAGAGAACCAAATCCGGCGGAGTTTCCAGCAAAGCCCACAGCGCCAATTTGACGCAATCTGAAGGCGTACCATCACAAGCCCAAGCTTTGACAGCAGGATGAAAAATCTCTTCAACAATTTCGGCGCGAATCGGTTGGTGTAAAGTTAACCCGTGTCCAGTTGCCGATCGCTCTCGATCTGGGCAAACTACACTCACATCATGACCAGCCTCTGCTAAATAGTTGGCTAGGGTACGAATCCCCAAAGCAGAAACGCCGTCGTCGTTGCTAATTAGTAATTTCATGGTCATTAGTCATTGGTCATTGGTCATTGGTCATTAGTCATCGATCATTAGTTATTAGTTATTTGTTATTAGCCATTTGTCAATGTCTGAGGTCACAATCAGCAAAAAAATATTTATACTCACGAGAGTGTGTGGCAAAATTTTGCTTGCCTTTAAGACAAGTTGCTCAATCTCTAAGTCTGGTTAAGTGAGATGTTAGCTGGATTTACACGACCGCTATACTAGCCCAATCGTCCATAACTGATAAACAGAGGTTTGGTTTCAACCCTCACCTTTAGCTGATGTTAATGCTATGACTGTAAGTTTATTTATCGACCAGTTCACAGCTTTTGACTATAGACTAATGACTAATGACTAATGACCAATGACTAATAACTAATGACTAGCAATTTAGAAGCTCAACTTTTAGCACTGCGGCAAGAAGGAGAAAAAGCGATCGCAGCCGCCGACACCTTAGAACGTCTGGAGGAACTCAGAGTTAACTATCTGGGTAAAAAAGGGGAACTAGGGGCGCTGTTGCGAAGTATGGGGCAGATGAGCGCAGAGGAACGACCAAAAATTGGAGCGATCGCCAATACAGTCAAAGAATCTCTGCAAACTAGTCTAGACCAGCAACGTGCTGCCTTAGAAGCCGCGCAAATTCAAGCTTTGCTAGAGGCGGAAACTCTGGATGTTACTATGCCGGGAATTTACAGCCCCCAAGGTCGGATTCATCCTCTCAATGGAATTATCGATCGGGCGCTGGATATCTTTGTTGGTATGGGCTATACCGTGGCTCAAGGGCCAGAGATGGAAACAGATTACTATAATTTCGAGGCTCTCAACACCCCGCCAGATCACCCCGCCCGTGATATGCAGGATACTTTCTACCTGCCGGATGGCAATCTTTTACGCACTCATACTTCGTCAGTGCAAATTCGTTACATGGAAAGAGAAGAACCACCGATTCGGGTTGTGGCTCCAGGGCGAGTTTATCGGCGAGATAATGTAGACGCGACTCATTCAGCTGTTTTCCATCAAATCGAACTTTTAGCTATTGACGAGGGACTAACTTTTACAGACCTCAAAGGCACAATTAAAGTATTTTTGCAAGCAATATTTGGCGATTTACCAATTCGTTTCCGCGCCAGTTATTTCCCGTTTACAGAACCATCAGCAGAGGTGGATTTGCAGTGGAATGGTCGCTGGTTAGAGGTGATGGGCTGCGGTATGGTCGATCCAAATGTACTTAAGTCTGTGGGTTACGACCCAGAAGTTTATACAGGGTTTGCAGCTGGTTTTGGTGTAGAACGCTTTGCAATGGTGTTACATCAAATCGATGATATTCGTCGATTGTATGCTAGTGATTTGCGGTTTTTGCAGCAATTTTAAGTAAGCGATCGCTTTAAAAAATCAGGCATTTACTAAATTTGCAGAAGTCAATTTGATGAAAATATAACCACAGATAAATACCCATGAATTATCTGTGGTTTTAAATAATAAATCGGGATTGATGAATTTGGTAAACTATTAATATGTAATTTCTGTTGACCTGATATGACTGCAATCATTGGCAAAGGTCTAACGCTTGAGGAATATTTTAAGTATGACGATGGCACGGATAGCCAATATGAACTGGTGGCAGGTGAGTTAGTTGCAATGCCACCTGAAAGCCCAAAAAATGTCCAGATATCTCTCTTTTTGCTGGTAAATTTCCTCAAGTTCGTCCCAGTTAATCGGTTAAGTAACAAAGTTGAAATTGTTGTTGCTGGTTCTCGTGCGACAACTCGCATTCCTGACTTAGTTGTGCTGACGGATGAACTTGCAACCGCCTTAGAAGGTGCAACGCGATCTACAATAACTTTGGATATGCCTCCTCCAGCACTAGTTGTCGAAGTTGTTTCTCCTGGCAAAGCTAATGAAGATCGAGACTATCGCTACAAACGTTCCGAGTATGCCGCAAGGGGAATTGCTGAATATTGGATTGTCGATCCACAAATGAACAGAGTCACCGTACTGATATTAGTTGACGGATTTTATGAAGAAACTAGATTTACAGGAAACAGTGCGATCGCTTCTACTATTTTCCCAGAATTACAGCTAACTGTAGAGCAAGTACTAAATGTTGGATAAAGCAATGCGGTTAAAAGGTACACAGACGAAGTGATTTGAGAGGTGCGATCACGCAAAGGTATTGAGTGGGATTAGCTTGCAGATAAGAAAAGCATTGAGTCAATTTTGAGTCATATCTCTAATATTGCTTTTACTAAAGATTAAGATTTCAATATCTCTGCAACACTTACTTAGTTGATTATTGAGGGCAATTAGCCTTTTCCCTTTCAGCAAACTGTAGCTCTTTCTGTTTAGAGTTGGATAAAACAGGAGTGACCAATATACGTTTCGTAATCTCTTGACGATCGCCATTAGGTAAAAAACTCACTTTTCTATCTTGTGTTGCAATCTTTCCATAATAATCAGCCTGATCTTGAACATTAAAGTCTTTAGAACTCAGTTTATTTTGTATTTCTGAGCGGCTTTTTGCATTCTGTTGCCAAGCTTCAACCAAGACTTGAATCGCATCATTCGCTAAAGCTGTTCGGAAATTCACTGGCCCTCCCCAATAGCTTTTAGCGTTTTCATCAAACTTAGGCTTGCTGTCTGACTCGACGAAAAACCAGTCAATACCAATGATCAATCTGCAAACGGCCTTTTGTTTTACATCTCCAAGATATGTATTGATAGTAGTCCAAAGAAATAGTGAATTTGCCCCTAAAATTTTCTTGTTGTCGTTTTGTTTTAAGTATTTTTTAATCAGCTCCCTTGCATTTTTTAAACCCGGAGAATCCTGATTTTGCCCATCAGGAAATACAGCTATAGCATCTGCATTTTTGATTTCATCTAATTCTAATTTATTTATAGAGTCTGAATTTAGGTCATAGGGGCCGATTACATTATATTTTCCAAAAGATTTGGTGAACTGTATGGTCAAAGAACCAGTGAATGTTTCATTGTTTGTACTAGATGTGAAAACTGCT
Organism: Nostoc sp. DedSLP03; assembly: GCF_034530815.1. Classification (NCBI taxonomy): domain Bacteria; kingdom Bacillati; phylum Cyanobacteriota; class Cyanophyceae; order Nostocales; family Nostocaceae; genus Nostoc; species Nostoc sp. DedSLP03. Next base: position 42,548 of record NZ_JAVRCK010000018.1, on the reverse strand, counting down.
ATTTTTTTTGTTTTTATCAATTTTGCGTATCCCGCCAAACTTTCACCTTCTACTGCTGTAGAAGACGTAGTACGGAAAAAGATATGTTTAGTTCCATATTCTTGTGAAAGGTAGGTTGACGTACTAGTTGGAGAAACAACAACTAAACCATTTCCTTTTTCTTTATAAACCTTCATAGCTACAGAAGTAATTTCAGAGGTATAATGTCCTACAATAGCAAGAACTTTTTCATTTTTTGCAAGGGCAGTAGCTACATCGATTGCTCGTTGTTGATTATTATTATCGTCTGCTATGAGTACTTCTAAATATGGGCTATCCCTATTAACCTGATCTTGTGCCTGAGCTACTCCTTGTAAAATGTGAAGTCCTTCATCCAGATTAACCGGAACCGGAACTGCAATGGTAAATATATTATTAGAATTATCTCTGTTAGCATTTCTAACTTTAGAGTTATTGAGGTAAATCAAAACCTCTGCATCTTTCAAAGCTTGCAAACTTGCATTTTTTTCATCTTTATTTATTATATTTTTATTAGCTAGAACTTGTTGAGCTTTTTCACGGATTTCTTGAAATTTATGAATAGCAGCTGTGTAATCCTTTGTTTCTGCTGCTTTATTAAACTCTTTTATGCCCTCTGCCTTCAATTGTGCGTATTCGCCAGTTAGCTTAAACTTTTGATTAATCAACAGTTTCTCTCCAGAGCTAATAAAGTTATTGACAGGGTTAGGGCTTGGAGGGGCGCATTGTTTAAAAAAAGACCAACACGGAATCTGCGGTTCTATCAATATAAAAAAAGCTACAAGTAATAAGAATCCGCTCACTCCAACTCCAGCTAATGGAAACAGCCAAGCAGGTATTTTCCGTTTTGGTGGAGGCGACGGATCGACAGTTTCCTGTTTTGGCGAAATTTTTTGAATTCTGCGGAGGATTTCTTCTGCTGACTGGGGACGGTCAGCAGCTTGTTCTTTCATCAAGTCATTAATCAAATCCATAAGCTCAGATTGAGGAAATTCTGATCTCCATTTCCAAAGTCTTAGATCCGATTCAAACTCATCGGGATGCTTACCGGTTAAGAGATAAACAAACGTTCGTCCAAGAGCAAAAAAATCAGACTGACGAACTAGCTCACCTCCTTGCTTAACTTCTTCAGATGTGTAACCTATAGAGTTAATTTTTGTAGAGTGTTGAAAGTTAGCAGCAGTTTCATAAAGTTTAACCGTACCGAAATCGATCAGCACTAACTCATCTTTTGGTACTTTCGCCTTCAGCATAATGTTTGAGGGTTTGATATCCCGGTGGATAAGACCGTTATCATGAATAAGGCCTAAAATCTTTGTTAGCTGCTTTAGCCAATCCAACGCTTGAGATTCATCTGTCAGCTTTCCATTGTGCTTTATTCGTTCTTCTAGATTCATTCCCTCAATGAACTCCATCACCAAACAACGAAGTTCTCGACGTTGCGGTGTATGAATATCAATACTAAAGTAGTGTTTTCCCTTAGGAATACATGGTTCTTCCAACTTCGATAGAACTTGTATTTCCCGATTAAACAATTCTATGAGTTTTGGATTATCGTTTCTAACCAGCGTTTTTAGGACGTTTAGCTCACCGTTATTCTTGAGGTCTTGAATCTCAAATACCTCATAGTTAAGTCCAGGCTGCGAGGAGGGATCTCTAAGCGCTCGGAGCACACGATATTTACCACTTAAAATGAGTGGTGTTCCACATCCATTACAATGTTCAATATCATTTGGATTTTCCCGATTGTCACACAAGTGGTTAATGCAGAAGCTCATAAATGTGAAAGTCTATAAAAAAGGCTATTACCACGCTATATTTTAGTTTGTCACATAGACAACCAAAAAATCCGAAAGTGAGTAGTTTTATATCTCAAAACCCTCTGTATTTACCTATAATTTGACTAAAAAGTTATAACTAGGTTTAAGGGTCTGTAAAGGGAGTGGATAACTTTCTCAACATAAGTTTAAGTAATAGCCATACAGACTCTTAGTGTTTAATCAGGATGAGAGCGATCAAGGCGTTGGATTAATGCCTCTAAGCTTTCCTGAGATTCTTTACCCGTTTGTGCAAGGTAAGCACTTGCTCCTAGTCCAGCTACAGCCGTAAAAGTACCTTCCTTGGTCATACCCGAAAAAACAAACCAACATCCAACTAAGGCGATCGCAATAGATGTGACAACTGCAAAGGAATGAACATTGTAACTATACTTACTTCTCCTGAGCAACTCTTGTCGAATCTCCCTTTCTGTATCTATATCAAACTGACACTGAAGTTGCTCAGAATGAGGTGAACTATCTGGTCTAGAAAGGGAGTTTATATCTCCGTTAGGATTGTTATCCTTACCGTAATCTCGATTGTTTTTCATATAGGCTTTCCTAAGCTAAAAACTGAATTCCACCACAATGTCTCCAAAGGAGTTCTCAACTCGTTAATTAGTTGATAACTTGGAAACCTTTTGCTTAGATAACATCTTCATACATTTAGAGAACGATAAAATATCAGTTTTCGCTCAGTTTCCGCTCAGTTTCCGCTCAGTTTACACCGTTCAGAACTAGTATAAAAGTGACATAAAATTAAATTACCTTCTACCTGTAATTTATGTATGGCTCTAACCATGAGACTATCTGATAAAGGAAAACTTCTAATTGAGCAAGCACGCACACAAAAGGGATGGACAAAAATTGATGTTACCTGGAGGCAAGAAGCTGGAAAGTTGCTGAAACAACAAGGAGTAAAAATTCTTGACCCTTCCGAGTCTACCCTACGGCGATTTCAAGATGGAGCAGGGATCAGACCCGAAATGTTTAAAGCTTTTTGTGGAGCAGTTGGAGTAGATTGGAGCACAACAATCATAACTGACGATATTCCTGAATCCCCAAGTGCAATTCCAAAGTTAGAATCACAATTTATCAATGTCTTACGACCAAATCCTTTTGAAGGTGTTCCTTCAGTTGATGGCTTTTACGGTCGCGTTAACGAATTACGACAGTTGCAGCAATGGCTAGAAGATAAATATCGTTTGCTTATTATTTACGGTATTTGCGGAGTTGGGAAAACTAAATTAATAGCAAAAATTATTACAGAACAAAATGAACTGCATTTTACTCGACAGCTTTGGCAGAAATTTTCCTACACATTGTCCCTTGAGGAATTACTGGTTGATTTAGTTATTCGCCTATCACCTGAAACCAATAGTTTGCCCAAAAGTCAAGAAGAATTGATTTTAAAATTGCTGAAAGAATTGCAGAGAGAACAGACTTTAATTATTTTAGATGAAAAGAATTTGGATAATGAAAGCCGTCTTGCTGAGAGTTATTCTGTAGGATACAAAAGCTACTGCGCTTTGTTTCAGCAATTAAGTATAGAAAATCACCAAAGTTGTATTGTGATAACTACACAAGAAAAGCCTACAGATGTTACTGCTGTAGCACGCAATTCAGTAAAAGCTTTGAACCTTAAAGGACTAGATAGCGAGGCAGGTTGTCAGCTTTTGAAAGCCAATGATCTTATATTTGATAAGCAAAGTGGGAGAGAGTTGATACAGCAATATAGCGGTAATCCTTTGTGGCTCAAGTTAGTGGCCTCTGATATACGCAACGTATTTAAAGGTAATGTGAGAGACTTTCTCTCTGGAAATTCTTTAGTTGCACCAGACTCTATTAAACAAACAATTATCGAGAGACTAATTAAACGCTTGAGTAACGCCCAAAGAGATATTTTGTGCTGTCTAGCAAGCATCTCTACACCAGTCTCTATAGATGCATTGAGACAAGAACTGCCTCATATTTCTTTTTCTGAATTTGTAGAGGCAACAATCACTCTTGAACATAGGTCGCTTTTAGAGAAAGAGTCTGAGGAAGATCACTTTCTGTTTACTTTACAACCGATGGTGATGAAGTTAGTTAAACGAAATTTAATGTAGGAATTGAATTACGATCAATCAAGAAATAAGCGATCGCACCTGTCAAATTGCTTTATTGGTAAGGTTTTCAAAAAGGTGATCGGCGAATGACACTAACCACATTTTTAAGGCTTTATTTAACTATTCCTGAATGACCTTGAATATCTCCCAAAGGTTTAAATCTACCATCTAAGTATTTGGCGAGAAACTCTTCTGCGATCGCACCAGCCCATTAGTGACCATAACTATTGGTAAACTAAAGGCAACGCCAGTTCTGCTGAGTGATTTATTCTATGTTTGCTGAAACCTCCTCGCGCTACGTTACCCGTAACCCTGAAATTTTGAGTGGAGAGCCAATTATTATAGGTACTCGGACATCTGTTCGTGCCATTGTCGGTTTGTGGCGATTGGGGATTATGCCAGAAGAAATCCCGAACCATTTACCACATTTAACCCTGGCACAAGTATTTGATGCCTTGAGTTTTTATCTCGATCATCAAGCCGAGATTAATGAATACATTGAGCGAAATCAAGTACCCAATGAATTAATACATCCATCTGTAAAAGCGATATTGGGGAAATAGTGACGGTTTTTGCTGCGCTTTACAGTGATGAGGACATGTCAGCGTTGGTTGCTAGACTGTTGTGATCGCAAGCAAGGGCAGTTTAGCGGCAATTGTCGCAATGTCCGCAACGCAAGTTAGCTGCTTCTTTATCAAAACCAAAGGCATTTAACAAAAACTGCCAACGACACTGTTTAGTTGTTAGGTATTGCTGCATCTGTTTAGCGGCGTGTAATTGCGTCGGTGGCTGATTTCCGGCTTTTTGCCTAATACTGTAATGGAAAGGATCGAGCCAGTTTAGCTGACCGTTGCTATGGAGTAAAGCTAGCGCCGTTGCACCTTCGGGAAATTGTCGAGTTACTACATTCACTTCTCCCTGTTTTGGTAATTTTTTCACAAGTTGCTGCGCTATTTGTTGCTGCGATCGCATTTGTTGTTGAAAAAACTCCTGTCTTTGCTTATCCCCTGAATCTAACCATCCTGTAGGTTCACTCACCAATGTTAACGCCTCTGCTGGTTTCCCATCCCTTCCAGCGCGGCCAATTTCTTGCACATATTCAGATAGCAGATGCGGCGCGTGAAAATGTGCCACCCAGTGAGAATTATCTTTAGGAAAAATACTATAAAGCTTGTAAGACAGGTATTTTACTTTATTGATATATAAACAAAGTAAAGTATTTTGTAACTAAATTACAAAAATGAAAACTAGAATAACTGTTAGTACCAAACTTTTTAAGAGCAAGAATCAAGAGTCACTTTTTACAAACCAATCTTTAAATTAGATGCCCCGTAAACTGACTATATTTTTATTTTGTAGCGTCTACGGTGTATATACACGATGATATAATATAAAAGTGCTAGGGACAAAATTCGGCTTCATGCCGTGTGATTGTAAGGCTGCGGCTTAACAATCCTATATCCCTGGCATTTTTAATAGGGTTAAAGGGTTTTTCTGGGTATAGTAAACACCATATCTTTGCTGTCTGGTATCATCAGTATCATAGACTAATTTGAAAGCTGGCCAAAGATACTCAAGATATCTCTCTTCACGACGCTCATATAGCCGTTGTAGTGCCCACAAAAAATAATCGACAGCTTGCAGACACGGAGAATGAGGTGGTGTGGTGGCAGTAATGTTAATAGTAGCAATACTGGCTATTCCGCATTGTCGATGAAAGTTAGCCCTAGCAGCCTCTAGCGCTTTTCTCAAAGCAGCAGTTCGGTCAGAAAAACCTCTTGTAGCAAAACAAATATTATACTCGTCGTCTTTATGCAAGCGCTGCTTAAATAATTTTCGTGTTAAATAATCATATAATTCATTATGCTGATAGCGATAATAAGGATCGCTCTGGTTACGAGTCTTCACGTATTCCAGCAAATTGTGCTTATATCTAACTACTGCAAAAAATCTTAAATCATGCTTCTTCAATAAATTAAACACTTCACGTCTAACTTCAGGCGTATCATCTTTAGCGTGAAATCCTATAGCTGTTTTTCGTTGTTGCGGCTGCATTGACGGAACATTTTTGAAGTATGGATCTGCTAGCAATTCAGACCTGAGTTCTTCTAAATTTCTTGCCAAAGACTCCGGTTCAGCCACATCTAGCAATCCAAGGATAAAAAAACGAGAACAACCTTCAGTGCCAACAATAACATTGCCTTTGCCATTAAAAAGTGTTGGATCTCCAGCCTCATCAACAAAATAATGACGAATAGAACGTACTTTTTCTTTTAAGTCAGTCATTCACTTCCACACAAAATTCCAGCAATTTCCTGGACTTACTTTATGATAGCTGTAGCTAAATCCCTATGTGTGAAAAGTCATAGGCTAATTTAGCCACAATTTTTGTAGAGCCTTGAGCGGCTAAAACAACTCTGTAGGCTGCCTGAGAACACGCTTGCCGACAATATTGATTGCCTTGCAAATTATTCATTTCAATTTCGTCGTCGGCTAGCGCTTCCGCAAAGCTCAGTGCTGTCAATTGTTTTCTATTCAGGCTATCTCTAAGTCGTGAAGATTTTTTGGTTAATCCTAAAATTACTTTGAGTCTTTTAGAACGTCCTCCCAAAATTTCTAAATTAATTGCATCTGCACATTCAGCAAAACCATTACGCTTTCCTTGCCATCCAACACCATGAGCAGCAAGTACATTTGTATGTTGCTTGTAATTCTGGATGCCATTGATACGGTCTTGAATCCAGTCATCAGACTTGCCCTGTTTTTTCCATCCTTGAATAGCTCTTGCGCGGCCTCTGCTCAGGGCAACTTCTGGATTGCTTTCCTCTTCAATCCGTTCTTTGAGTGCAGCCAAAGTCCATCGATGAAACTTAACTGAAAGAGTCTGTGCATAATCAATTGCTAATTCAGGAGTGCCGTATGTTGCAGGATGTCTTCCGTTCTTAATAGTTTCAATAATTCCAAGAATTTCAGAAATAATGTACCGAACTTTAGATAACTTGCCTCGTTGAGTTTTTACTCGGACGGGCGAGATGCCCGTCGTAAAAGCTAAATTTTCAAGTAATTCTTGGGTTTTGTCGAGGCGTTTCCAGTCTCGCGGAGATTTATTTGGTGGCTCTCCAGCAGCCTTCCACATATCAGTTAAGCTAACCAGTCCATCGCTTACACGGCGGTGAACCACATGACCTTCGTACTGGAGTTCTTTTGACTTATTTTTGTCCATGATTTTCCTTGGCTAGAGTCATATCAAAATTCGACGCACAGGTATTAATATGTGCGTATCAGCTTTTGGACGGTAGGATAATCGAAATCCTCAGCACTGAGTTTAGGAGACCCGTCTGGCACCAAGCACCGCCCATGAGTTGACAAAGTGGTGAGGGTAAAACCTCACCACTTTGTTTTATGACTTTTTGGATTTGACTATAGCTATTAACTTCTCTACCTTTGAGCCTGAACGCGCGCGTAGTCTTTTTTCGATTTTTTCAATTTGCTCTAAATGAGCAACTATTTCATTTAGGTCGTCTATATCATCAAATCTTTCAGCAACATTTGTATCGATAGGCTGACCAACTGATTGTTGCTGAGAAGATTCTGTACTCATATTGACTCCTTCACTGCTCTGGCATGTTTTTATGTTTGAAGTGGAGATTGTCGTATTTTCTGCATCAGCATGGCTGGTATCTCCAAGCTCTAATTGAGTTGCAGGCGCAGGAGTTGGATGCTGATTCTTGATTCTTGATTGTGCTTTAGCGACATCGGGATTTAAAAAATACAAAAATTCTCCCCTGCCAGTACCGGACGAAGATGCTATTTTTCGATGTGCTATACCTAAATCCCAGTATTTCTTTAGGTGCTTGCTTGCGGTTGTATAATCACAACCAATCCGCTCTGAAAATTGTTTAACCGTTTTCGGAGTTTCATCAAGCAAAGAATAAATTTTTTGAGATGTAGGCGGGAGATCGGGAATATTTTGATAAATTTGACGGATTTGCTCTATGGTAATTAATTTGTTATCCATCAGATTTTCGTCAAGGTTGTCGAAATTATATTCCACAATTCCTTTAGGTAAAGTCCCGTTATTTTCATGATTACTTAAATCTATTATTGGCTTGACCGCTCCAGCAACAAAACCAAGAATTATCTTAGTTGACTCATTTAAAACAAAATAAGTTTTTAGTCCTGGAAAACTTGGATTATCATTGATAGCCTCGACAAAACCAAGGAGATTATCTTCTTTGGCAAGTTCTCCCAGATACTTTCCTACTGTATTTCGATTGAAAAAAATCTTTTCAGCAATTTCCTTGCTGGTAGCCTTGTCTAAGCAATAAACAATGGAAAGAATAAGCAGTTTGACTGGCGATAATCTCAAGATTTTATCTATCAACTGCTTAGTTGAATTATCGACAGATTGCTTTAAGTCAGAGAGTTGACTACGCAGCGCACTGTCGTCTAGACTAGGCTTTAGTCTAGACATATTAAACCTCCTTTAGGGTGAGGGTTTGTGTCGGCTCCATCTCTAAGCGGACTAAGCATTGTGTCTGGCAAAATTCACTCAGCTTACTCCGCTAGATTTGGAAACCTTGGTTATGCAAAAAAGCAGACATTAAGTCTGCTTTTTAAGTTTTACCATAGAAGAAGAGTAGGTGGAAGATTGCAATCGATTTTTTTCTATCAATTAAAGCGATTTATTTAGACTCATGGCAATAAATATCGATTTTTGAGTCGTTGCGTTCTTACTTAATCTTTTTTGAGCGCAAATACTCAAAAGTCCATTTTGACGAAAACTGCTCGAATGGGAACCAGTGACCAGTGTTTTCTTGAACCCAGATAGAGCCATCGTCATCTTTCCGACTACCGATTACAATCCCAAATTCCCTAGCCAAGCCATACCACTGACTAAATGTGTCTGCTACATGAGTTTCTTCCCCAAGAGGCTGATTAGGCTGCCATGCATCATCAATTGCACTAGATAACCATCCTCCTGGTCTTCTTACTGGCCCATGTTGTAGCTGCTCTTTTAGTGCTTCTATCGCAGTTAAGACTATTTCTTCGGTCGAGTCTCGTATTTTAGAAGCAAGAGGACTGGTGAGCTTAATACCCAAGGCAGCTAGTTCATCTCTAATAGTGCTGCTAATCTCCCCTTTTGACCCTTTTGTAGGGATGGTTGTAAAAGTAGACTTTTCTAACTCCAAAGGCTTGGTTGACCGAGAAAGACATTCCTCCAATTCTTTCTTTAATTTGGTGTTCTCTGCCTCTAGTCTCTCCAACCGATGCTCTATTTCAGAAGCTTGAAGGATACGCCCATAAATTGCTTCATGCTGGTCACGTAACCCCCTGTTCTCAGCTTCAACCCTTTTAATTCTTTCTTTCAGGGTTTTAATGATTGCATCTTTGGAAGCATCTGAGCTTCTTTGCTTTGGTGGTATTTCCTTAGTTTTGGAGTTATTTTCCCTAAGATGCTCTATCCGAGCTTTAATCTCAGGTTCTTTATAAAGCCAAGCTTTACTAAGTCCAGAAGCTTTGGCAACGGTATTAAAGTTTATAACTTTTTGCTCTTTGATGAGTTTCTGAATTCCTTGCTCGACCTTCTCGAATGCCTCTTGGCGTTTCCTTTGAGCATTGCCACGTAATCCATCAATATTGCGCTCAACCGTCATTTGCATCCACCTCCAATACGGAAATGATGTTTTCTAGATTAGTTTTGACCTTCTGGTTCATCTCAACTTGGCGCATCCATCCATTAGCTTCCGCTTTTTGAATAATCTGATTAGTCTGTTCCAACTGTTGTTTATGTTCCGCTAAATAATCAGAAGTAGTTCGGAAGTGAGTGCAGGTTAGACACGCATTTGCATGTGGACATCCTTGAGAAATGGTAGGTAGGGCACAAGATCCATTAGGCAACGCCTGAGCATGAATATTTTTCTTGAACCACTGCAAATCAGCTATGTCTGCCTCTATATTATTTGGCTCAACTACAAGACCAGAAATATTGACAATCTTGCCTTGATACTTAGCAATTTCTTCTTTCATCGTCTGGTCGTGGATATGAGCATAAACAGCAGTCATATTTGGAGATTCATGCCCCAGGTAACGTTGAATAATATGTTGCGGCACACCATTATTTATCATTCGCGTTCCAACAGTATGGCGAAATTGATGTGGTAAAAAGTGCCACTGTTCGCCTGAAGCATCACAAATGTTGTGACTTTCAGCTAGCTTATTAAGATAACGAGCAAAAGCCCCTCGGCTCATTAGTTCTGGAGCAGGCTTAAAATCTCCTTTCCATCCTCCTCCCTGGTTTGAACTGAAAACATATTCAAATTTAACGTTTAAGTTTTCCTTGATGTAACGTAGTTGTTCTTGAATTACCCGGACGACTTCTCTGGAGACAGGAATGGTAATTTCTTTCTTCATTTTGAATTGGTAATAGCGCATAAACCAATCCCCAGCTTTATCTTGCAAAAGACAGTCAGGCTTTAAATGCAGTAACTCAGATATCCGCATCCCGCACTCTTGCAACACTAAAACCATTCTCATAACTGGTTCAGGAAGATGCTCTAAATGCTGATTAAGTTGTTGCATCACATCTTCTGGAATATAGCGAGGCAATGATTTAGGTCTTTTAGGGAAATCTTCATCACGAACTAAATACCTGGATACCTCTAGCCATTCATTTTGATAGCTCATCTCTAAAAATCCCCGAATTGCTCCAATGGTCGTGCATCGAGTAGAGGTTGAGAGGTCAGTGCTTGCTAAGTAAGACAAAAAATCAATAATTACCGAACGATCTAATTCTTGTGGTGAAATATTTGGGTAAGATTCAGCAAGAAATCGAGAGAGTCTTTTTATTGACAATAATCTTTCAGAAGCTGATGAAAATGAAAGAGTACTAAGCGTAAATTTAATATATTGCTTAGTTACTTTCATTAACCAAGGTTGAGTGATATTTGAGAAAGTTAATCTGTAACAATAATTGCCTACTCCTGGAGAAATTCCTAAATTTCGGCAATCCCATACATCTTTTTTGTATTCAGTTTCTGGGTTTACAACATACTCTGTCTTGTCAGGATTGTAGGTAAAATGACGACCACAACTTTTGCATATATAAATTTGGTGTCCTTGCTTGCTTTTACGTTTCTTGACAAATTTCTTGCTATCACAGTGATGACAAGCAATCTCTTCTTTCTTAGTCTGTACAATAGTCAGTGGTAATGAACGTTTCGGTTGCAGAGTCATTTCTTTGTCTCAGGTATTCTTGATATGCTTTTTTCAAATCCTCGTTATCGACATGGACATAAGTATCTATAGTGGTTTGAATACTTGCGTGGTTTAGTCGCTTCTGGACATAAGCCATTTCCATGCCTTCACGAACTAATGATGTAGCGTGTGTATGTCTAAGCATGTGGGGATGAGCAGCAATCCCAGTTTTCCTCTTGAGGCGATTGAATAAATCCATAACATTGCTATATGTCATTGGAGAACCAATCCTTCCATCCCAAAGATTTACAAAAACATAGTCACTAAGATCATCACCAAGTATTTCCATGAATTCATCTTGTAAATATTGGCTATAAAGTCCCATCAGTTCCTTCGTGACATCGACATTGTAGGGAGAGTTACCTTTAGCACGAGCGCCATTAGCATTGTCATCTCTGGGAGTAACAATGATTTGATTATCCCAAGATTGAATGTCTTCATGTCTTAGCCCTAGTGCTTGCCCAATTCGCATACCGCTTTCATGTAGTAAGCAAAGCAAAAATTTATCTCTGGTTCGCTTGCAACTATCAATTAGTTGTTCTACCTGCTCAGGTGAAAGTGTTTTTGGATAATGCTTCGGCTCTTTAAGCTTGAGTAAACGAGTTCTTATCGGTTTACCCTTGGTAATGTGGTGCAGGAAGCTTTTGTATTTCCTTCCCGGCATAATTTGTGACCGATAAAGAGGTATATGAGGAACTTTACCAGTTTTCTCGTGGAAATCGTAAAGCATACAGACTGAGGTCAGAATCACATTCACGGTTGATTCCGTGCGCTTTGCGACAACCTCACTGATTGATAAAACTCCTTGAGGATTTGGGCTTCTAAGCCATGCCATGAACTCAGCAAGCTCGATTACGCTAACTTGCATCCAATCCAAATTACAAGCGGTTAGATACTCCCAGTAGAGCTTGAGGTGATGAGCATAAGACCTAATCGTATTTGGCGATCGCTCTATGCTCTCTAAATAACTTATAAACTGCTCAATTGGGCGAATCGGAAAATAGTCGTCACCTAAGACTGCCCAAGTGATTTTATCACTACTGGGGATGCGTACCCTTTGAACTTTCACTATACTTTGTAGACGTTATTTACTTTATGGAAATGCTATTAAATAATAGTCTACAATGATTGGGTATGCCTGTCAATGTTGTTGTTGTTTACTTTAAAGAATTGTTTTTAAAGGCTGTTGTTTACGCACATCTGATTTATTTATCCCCATACCAAACGCACAGGTACACACAACAAAGGGAATTTTGCCACTTAACCAGCTTGCTTCTACTTCACGGCGTTCGGTTGCACCCAATCCCGCATGATAACTAGCTGTGGCGTAACCCATCTCTGCTAACCATTGGGCTAAATCTTCGCTATCTCTCCGAGTGCGAACATAAACTAATCCCGATTGTTGCGGTCTATTTTGAATAAACTTGAATAATTGTTGTTTTCTACCTCGTGGTGTCCAAGCGATACGAACGCTGGGATGCAAATTCGGACGGTAGGGATTCAAGCGGAAAATCTCTGGATGCTGTAATTGTAAAACTGTTTGAATGATTTTTTGGGCTGAGGGGTCAGCAGTAGCAGTAAAAGCAGCAATGCTAATTTTTGTTCCTGGTGGTTTTGATTTGAGCAATGCCGGACGCACCGCCCCTAATCTGCGATAAGCTGGGCGAAAACTATCACCCCACTGCACCAAACAATGAGCTTCATCTAAAATCAAACCATTAATTTGCAATTGCGGGTGGCATAATCTTTCCCACACTGGGACACTGAGCAAAGTTTCGGGCGATAAATAAAGTAATCTTAGCTGTTGGCGTTCTAAAGCTTGCAGAGTTGCACGGCGTTGAGATGAAGATAATTCACTATGCAAAAGTGCTGCTTTTTGGTGGCTTTGTAGTAATTCCTGAACTTGATTTTCCATCAACGCCACCAAGGGCGAAACTACCAAAGTTAATCCTGTTTGTAGCAGTGCGGGAAGTTGAAAACAAATCGACTTACCGCCACCTGTGGGCATAATAATCAGCGCATCTTTTTGTGCCAATAAACTGCTGACAATTTCTCCCTGTGGTGGACGAAAATCTTCATAACCCCAGATTTGTTGAAAAGCAGCGCGGACTTCTTGCCAAGATTTGGTAGTAGACTGATTCATAATCAATGATAGATGCACTCATATCCTTGAATGCTGAATATAGCCTCTCTTATCCTGCTAATGGTTCAGTAATTTCATCATCTTAACTGAATTGTATTGAGGTAGAAAGCGGGTTTTTCCTGCCTCCTGAACTATTTATTAAATCTCCACTGATAATCCTGGATTAAAGTAATTATTTGGTTCATCTGGATAACCACGCGGATTACAAATAACGCGAGTCAAACCTATTTGATAATCTAATTGATTGTGAATGTGCCCATGAATCCATAATAATGCTCCAGACTCCTCAACTAAAGTATCAAGATTTGAAGCATAAGCGGCACTTAAAATATCTTCTTTATATTGAAAAGGTATAGACTTTACACTAGGAGCATGATGACTGATAATTACAGTTTCACCAGACAAGCCAGATAATGTATTTTTTAACCAATTAACTGATTTTTTACAAATTAGCACTGTGTCAATAGTTCTTAACTTTGAGTATTGAGGACTTAATCTAATTTTCTTATAATCGTTCATGACTTGACTAGCTTCTACACCTGCTATACGTGGTTCACCAAACAGTTTAAAATCAGTCCATAAAGTACAACCTAAAAAATTTACACCCTCAATGGTAACTAAATCATTCTCTAGAACATGAACATTAGTTCCTAAGGAATAATCTTTCAGCTTCTCAACAAGCCTTGGATAAGCACTTCCATAGTATTCATGATTACCTAATACATATATAACTGGTTTATTGGGAATGTTTTGAATTGCCCATTTAATTCCTCTTTCTCTTAAATCAATATCTCCAGCTAAAACAACAATATCCGCATTTATATCAGGAGTGTTAAAGGGTTGAAATTCAAGATGCAAATCACTTAATATGTGAATTTTCATGCTAATTCCATAATTATTAAAGTATTTTAAAATATTATATATGCTTGGCTTTTATATACCTGTATCGTATTTGTATTGTATTAAGTTAGTTTTATACGCCTGAATAGAGCGATAAGTACTAAACCAAAAACATAGTTACAGTTTAATTATTAATCTACAAACAAAGATTCTAAATCTCGATAACCACTGGCAACACGAGTAATACTAATTCCGTCTTCCATTGAATAGTAAAATATAATGTAATCATCCACAACAAAACCGCGCAGATTTGGTATAAGCCTTCCATAACTTTTTCCCATATTAGGGAAACTCGCTACTAAACCTCATCTAAGTTGAAACCTAGAGTTTTTGAAAAAATATATTTTGTAGGTTGGGTGGAGTGAAACGCAACCCAACATTACCACCAAATTTTATGTCGGGTTACGCTATTGCTGCACCCAACCTACAAAACTACAGTTCTCAAGGTAGACAAGGTTTAGTTTACATTTGGAGCGAATGTCATCAAAAAGCTTACTAGCTGCTTTTGGGCTACTCCGAGCAATATATTCACAAATTTCATCTAAATCTCGAATTGCTGCATCTGAAAATGAATAATTACTCATTCAGCAGACTCCTCAGCAATCAGACGAATTTTTTCTTGTAATCTAGCAAATACAACTTCGCCGTCAGTTACTTGCCCCTTAGCAATTTGTTCAGTTCCCACAGCAATTTTCTGCTGTAATTCTTCAAGTCGCTGCTGTCTTTCTTGTAACAGTTTAAAGGCTTCATTGATGACATCATCTGCATTAGTAAATCTACCACTTGCAAGCTGTGCTTGAATAAATTGCTCTAGTTCTGGTTTAATTTTGATGTACATATTTTCTAGCTCTATATAATTAATATTCTTATCTAGATTCTAACAGCATTGCTTTCTCAATCGGTAACTAACCATCCCACAAATGCCGTAAGCGTTCAGGCGTAATAGCCTTTCCTGGCGACGACTACCATGTGGTAAACCGCAATTGTATTTTGTAATTGCTACCCATAACCATCGATATTTACCTTCCTTGTACCAAGGTGTTTTGTCAAGGCACAAAAGATGCTCATAGACTTTATCAACGTTATGGGTTTAAAAATTTGACAGAACCGGAAAAAATTATGATGCGTTTAAATGCCAATGCTAATCAAGCTTGAGTAAAGCGGGGGTAAACCAGTGCGTAGGCGTAGCCCGCACTTCGACAAGCTCAGTGACCATCGTAGACATCGCTAACCCGCATTGACAGTTAGATTACAATCTTAGGTATAGTTTCTCTGACTGGAGTTGTTCATCGGGTGATTCAATCCGATTCAATGACAAAGCATACCAGACAAGTATTACTTAGTGCGCTCAAGGTGGTTGTCTTATGCCTGACACTGTTCCTACTATGCACCAGCAATAGTTGGGCGCAAATTACTACTGACAGCAAAATTTCTCCGCTGATTGAGAAGCTGATAGATAACGATGCCCACATCAGAAGCCTTGCAGCAGATGCATTAGTTAATATCGGTTCCCCAGCAGTACCGTCTCTGATTGAAGCTTTGAAAAATCAAGATAGTAATCTTCGCTGGCACGCCGCTTCGGTTTTAGGAGATTTGGGTGCAGAAGCAGCACCAGCAGTTCCAGCTTTAAGTGCGGCATTGCAAGATGAAGATGGACAAGTCCGTTTGTACGCCACCTTAGCTTTAGGAAATATTGGTACAGCAGCTAAAGCAGCAGTTCCATCGTTGATGGCGGCATTACAAGACAAGGAGCAATTCGTTCGTATTTATGTTCCTTCTGCACTCAGAAAAATTGGTGTAGAAGCGAAAGTAGCTGTCCCAGTATTAACTGCTGCCTTAAAAGATCGTAACCCCACTGTCCGTTACAATTCTGCCTACGCTCTGGGTGCAATGGGTACAGATGCAGTATCTTCTGTCCCGAATTTAATTGCCTTGTTGAATGATAGCCAGTTTTACGTGCGTTTAGGTGCTATCAAAGGTTTAGGAGGAATAGCGGCAGGCTTTCAAGACAAAGCAAATGCTTTACCTACCTCCAAGTTGCAGAAAGTCATCTCAGACTTTGAGCAGGTATTGGCAACTATACAAAAATACAAAGATAAATTCACAGAAACGGATATTAGGCTGATACGTCGCCCTCTCAATGCCCTGAAAGCAGAAAAAGAAACTCGCCTCTTTGATAGAGTTCTGGAATCGCTATTTAAGCATAAATTACTCTTGGGAATTGCCGCCTACATTATCTTATTACCTTCTATTTGGTTAATTCTCTTGCGGGTAGCCCCTTTATGGTTGTTGAAAATTAACAACGCCCTCAAACCCTACACAGATTTTTCTCTCCCATTTATCAGCCTTAATGTACCTCTGCGATATGTGCTATTTGTTGGCTGGTTTCATTACCATCCGAGAGTATTAGATGCGTGGGTAGCTAAATATATCAAAGCAGCCCGCGAACAATTTCCCAAAAAGGATACAGTTAGCAGTCGTGCCTGTTACATTCCTATTCCCGTTGTTTTGGATGGTACAACAGTTCCCCAACTGATGAATGAGAATTTGCGTTCAACTTTCGAGAAACAACGTAGTTGTCTAGTAATTGGTGGAGAAGGGGGTATAGGTAAAACCAGTTTAGCGTGTCGAATCGCTGGATGGGCAATGGCTGAGGCTGAAGACCAACAACTCTGCAAACATCTGATGTTACCTGTGCTGTTAGAAGAAGAATTTCGGGTAACTGAAGGAAAGTCGCCGCTTTTAGAAGCCATCAGAGGACAGTTGCAAGCTTTAATTGATGAGCCAGAGCCGATTTGTCAAGAATTACTGTTACGTTTGTTAAGAAAGAAACGCATTCTAGTAATTGTAGACCGATTCTCAGAAATGAATGCCACTACACGAGAAGCAATTGAGCCGGAGTCGCCAGAGTTTCCGGTGAATGCGTTGGTGATTACTTCCCGAATTGAGGAAAAGCTGGGGCGAGTTAATAAGACGATAATTAAACCCTTGCGGATTGAGGCTAATAAACTATCGTCCTTTATGGAAGCTTATCTCATGCAGCGAGGTAAACGCGATCGCTTTACTGACCAGGAATTTTTTGACGCTTGTAACCGTCTTTCTCTGATGGTCGGTCAAAATAATATCACTGTCTTGCTGGCTAAACTTTATGCTGAACAGTTAATCGCCAGTAAAGACGTTACATCTAATATTTCTGCGTTGCCAGAGAATATTCCTAATTTGATGCTGGGTTATATCAATGAACTCAATCGTGATGTTACAGACGAACAATTCGATGACCGCACTGTTCATCAAATCGCCAAAACCATCGCCTGGGAATGCTTGCAGCAAAGTTATCAACCAGGAACCGCCAAGCGTGCAGATGCGGTTGCTGCATTAGCAAATTTGGGTATTGATGACCCGGAAGCACACCTCAATTATTTGGAAAAGCGCCTGCACCTGATTCAAACTATCGGTTCTGCCAAAGATAGAATCCGTTTTTGTCTCGATCCTTTAGCTGAGTATCTTGCAGGTTGGTATCTAATAGAATTGTATGGCAATAACGATGGTAAATGGCGATCGCATTTTTTCAAAAAAGCAGACGATTTAGTTAAAACAGGCGCACCAGATGCCATCAAAGGCTTGTTGTTAGCAGTACGAGATTGCTACTTATCTGAGGTTCAAGGTAGTAAAGAAACAGACTTTGTACCCCAAAAATCGGGTAAACTAGCTGGGTTTACACCTTCAGTCAAAACACCAACTACTACTGTGCAAACACGAATACCATGAACGGCATTTTTCAATTTATTAAAATTTATCTGCATTCCCTCATCAGCCTTAATAATAAATCTTCCATTGCAGATTTTCGATGATTATAATTACTCGCTCGGCACTCACTGCTGTTTACTGTTTGCTAAGAGCGCCGAGCGAGCGTACTATTCGATAGACTATAACTAAATCAAAATTAGTGATTGTTTTGATTTTGGGAATGGAAAGGACAACCACCTGTCGTTAATTTTTGAAGAAAGACATTATTATCAAAATAATGCTCTAAAGACTCAATCTTCAAATCATCAGTGACGCGAGCAATACTAACTCCGACGATTTCGATTGTTTCACCTGTGGGTGCATAGTCCTTATAAGAACCATTAAATGTTCCCCAATGTCGCCACTTAAAGGTAACATTAGGCGGCCCAGAAAGGACTTCTGTTAGTTCCCAAAGAAAGCCATTAGGAAAGGCTGTATGAAAAACTTGAAATGAAGATTCAAAGGTTTCTGTTTCAGAGTCATATTGCTCAGTTTTACCTAAAAACAGGTTATAAGTACCTTCGTTTGCAACATCTTCAGCAGTGAATTGTTGTCCGCCATTGGTACTCATTTTAAACTTATCAGTAACAATCGAAAGCCAGTGTTGAGGATTAGATTTATTAGAAGCTTCCATCTCAAAAGTGCGGACTAAATTTTGAGCGATCGCTTCTAAAGAACCTTCAGGATGCTGAAATTTACTCTCTTGATGGAGAAATTCATTCGTGTAGGAATAATCCGGGCGTTTTCCTTCTCGCCACTGTACTTCTTCGTCATGAGCAATGACTATATCTCTATCTTGTACCCAGAGTGGCAATTCTGTTGTCTTTTCGCTACTCATACAAGTTAACTGACTATAAACATCGTTTTTCAGAATAAAGTTTTATGCATACAAGTCAATCGAAAAATCTAAAAAAGTAAACAATATTCATAATCAACCAAATAAACTTGACCTATTGTACAAATCCGAATATGAGCAAACACGGATGCTTCTTGAGCGAGAAACTTATCCTATCAGATTTAGGTTTGTTCATCCGTTAGTTACACAGAATTCAATTCTGAATTCTGGCTCCTGACCCATGAATTCTGTTTCGTTAAATCAAATCTAATTGCATTGTATTCCCTCCAGAAAAACCGAGGCTGGAGTAAACTGGTTTACCCAATGGCGAGGCATTAAGAACCACCCGCGTGCAAGCGATCGCTTTTAAATATTCAATTGCTCTATTAGTTAAGGATTTGGCAATGCCTTGTCTGCGGTAAGGTTGTTCGACATAAACGCCCCAAATATATCCAAACTTGCGATATTCATCTTTGAAAACATTCGGGTATAAACCTGCAAAAAGTTGACAACTAACAGAACCCACAACTGTATTATCAATCTCTGCAATAAAAGCCTTATAAAATAAATCTCGACGCGCCTCTTCTATAAATTGGAGAGTAATATTCTCCCATTCCAAAAGTATATTACTTTCATTAACACCAATATCCAGCCACATTTGGTAAAAGTGTTTTGCAATCAGTGAATCTTCTTTGATTGTGCCTTCTCTAATAATGATATTTTTTTCTGTCAGCATAATTTATCACAACGGACATACCTTTGTTATGTCTGGCGTTCTTAATTTTTGAATTTTGTTAGCGCAGCGTTAGCGAGTCTGCGAGCGTCATTTTGAATTTTGAATTGATATAACTCCTCCCCAAAGTTGGAGAGGAGTTTGTTAGCATCATTTAAAAACAGACAGTTTCACAGATCCGATCTCAGACTTTCTGTGCAGTTACTTCCTCTGGCTTTTCTTGAGTTTGCAAAGATGCATACAACCTATTCAACGCATTTACATAAGCTTGCGCGGATGCCACGATGATATCTGTGTTGGCTGCATGACCAGAAAACACTTTAGATTCATAACGTAAACGAATCGTCACTTCGCCAATGGCATCAATACCGCCTGTTACTGACTGCACAGAAAACTCAATCAACTGGTTAGGTACATTCACCACACGGTTGATAGCTTTGTAAACTGCATCCACTGGCCCAGTACCGATCGCAGCATCGGTTAATTCTTCGCCGTCTGGGGTACGCAGGGTGACTGTAGCAGTAGGACGGGCGTTGCTACCACAGGAAACTTGCACCAACTCTACCCGGAACAAATCGGGTGCTTGTTGGATTTCATCGTTAACGATCGCTTCCAAATCCCAATCAGATATTTCTTTCTTTTTATCTGCTACTTCTTTGAATCTGACGAAGGCTTTATTTAATTCAGTATCTGACAGTTCAAAGCCCAATTCTTTCAATCGAGTTCGAAAAGCATTTCTCCCTGAATGTTTGCCTAAAACGATTTGATTGTCTGTTAAGCCAATCAATTGGGCATCCATAATTTCGTAAGTTAGCTTGTTCTTTAATACACCATCTTGGTGAATTCCAGACTCATGAGCAAAGGCATTCGCCCCGACAATCGCTTTATTTGGTTGTACCAACATTCCCGTCAAATTAGAAACTAAGCGTGAGGTTTTATAAATTTGTCGGGTGTCGATATTTGTTAGGGATTCTTGAGAATTTTCTGGTCTGCCGAGATAAGGATTAAAATATTGCCGCCGCACGTGCAAGGCCATTACCAACTCTTCTAGTGATGCATTACCGGCGCGTTCGCCAATGCCATTGATCGTACATTCTAGTTGCCGTGCGCCATTTTTTACGGCTTCTAAAAAGTTAGCAACTGCCAAGCCTAAATCATTGTGACCATGTACAGAAATAATCGCTTGGTCGATGTTGGGGACATTTTCGATAATGCCTTTAATTATGGCCCCAAATTCGCTAGGAGTTGTGTAACCTACAGTATCGGGAATGTTAACTGTTGTTGCACCAGCTGCGATCGTTCGCTCTAACACTTGGTACAGAAATTCTGGATCGGAACGAGCCGCATCCATTGGCGAAAATTCTACATCTGTCATGAAGGATTTAGCATAAGCTACCATTTCTTCGGCGATCGCTAATACTTCTGCTCGTGACTTTCGCAATTGATACTCTAAATGAATATCAGAAGTCGAAATGAATGTGTGAATTCTGGCATTAACTGCTGGTTTTAATGCTTCCGCAGCCGCTTCAATATCTGCTTTAATCGCTCTTGCCAAACTACAAATTACCGGGCCATTTTCTGTGCCGACAATTTGAGCAATTTTCTTCACTGCTTCAAAATCTCCAGGACTAGCAAAGGCAAAGCCTGCTTCGATTACATCTACACCTAGACGCGCTAATTGCTTCGCAATAACTAGCTTTTCGTCTATATTCAAAGTCGCTCCCGGACACTGCTCTCCATCTCGCAATGTTGTATCAAAAATGATGATTCGATCTGTTTTGTTTGTCATTTGCCGTTTGTTGTTTAGTGTTTAGTGTTTACTTGTGGCTTAATATATCTTCAACTCTAGTTTTTCTTTTACTCTGATTTTTGTAAATAATTGTTAAAGCTACTAACCTTCAGTTTTCTCTATTTGATCTCTGATATCATTTAAATCTATATATCTATCAGTAGCATTGCGTAGCTCTCTAGCAATCATTCCTTCTGTTGATACTACTGTAATATGTGTATTTTTTGAGCGTAATAGTTCGATTGCTCTTTCAAAATCTCCATCACCACTGAATAATACTACTCGGTCATACTGGTCTACTGTATTAAACATATCTACAACAATTTCAATATCTAAATTCGCTTTTTGTGAGTAACGACCTGACGTATCATCATAATATTCTTTCAGAATTTTAGTTCGTACTGTATATCCTAGACTAATTAGAGCGTCTCTGAAACCTCGCTGGTCTTGTGGATCTTTTAAGCCAGTGTACCAGAAGGCATTAATTAATGTTGTTTCTGATTGCTCATGTTTGAAGTATTCTAAGACTCGTCGCGGGTCAAAAAACCAGCCATTTTTTTGTTGAGCATAGAACATATTGTTTCCATCTACAAAAATAGATAGACGATTCATTGGAGAACCCATACAAATTTACACCTAATAATATATATGAATTTAGATGGAACAATAGATTATAGCAATTTTCAAATGCCTTGTTTGCTAATATCTATAACGTAGTTTTTTATCTATAGCTTTTATCCTACCTCTTTCAAGACATAAAAACGCTTGCAATATTGCAGTTGAGATCCAGGATGTTAACCTGATTCACTTCTAGCACTGCAACAGCCACCCGGCGATCAAAATCTACCCATAAAATTGACCCAGTAACAACATTCATCGCTGCATAACCCTAAAGTTTACTCCTAAAGAGGTATAACATAGGCTTAAGGTAAGATATAAATTAAACCCGATATTTCGCTAAAGCTGTCAGTATCAGGACACGCTTTCTGGAGATTACCAACATTGCGCCAGAGACAGAAGACAGCCTTGGACGTTTATGGTATGACACCCAGTTAGTAACGTACTTGTTGGTTAGGTTAGAGTAAAATCTTGCCAGAACCAAATGCGCTGGTAGAGTATATCCGGCTCCGATCTATGAGACAATCACTACTTGTAACTCATTCAACAGAAAAAGAATAAATTAAGTAGTGGTTGAGTAAGAATTTTTTGGGGGCTGGCTCTGCCAATAAAATTTTGTTGATGAATAGAAGATACTTTACAAATGTATAAGATTATCATTTAAGTCTTATTTCAATGTGCTTACACTAAAATGCGGTCTGAA
This sequence comes from Nostoc sp. DedSLP03, assembly GCF_034530815.1. Taxonomy (NCBI): domain Bacteria; kingdom Bacillati; phylum Cyanobacteriota; class Cyanophyceae; order Nostocales; family Nostocaceae; genus Nostoc; species Nostoc sp. DedSLP03. Next base: position 19,841 of record NZ_JAVRCK010000018.1, on the reverse strand, counting down.
TAAATAAAAGTGTTGGACTAAAATCAATCATTAACACGATATGGCAGAAGAACCCACATCTACCTTAACTAAAAACTATGTCTCTACTGCCAATAGACTGTCAAGTAAACCAACAAAAGTGACTTCAACAGCATCTGCTCGTCACTCTCGCTGGATGGTTCGCTTAGGTCATCTACTGGCAGGTACTTGGGCCATTGGGGGCGCACTATTGAGCGCTTCTGGTGGTGAATCGGTTCAATTGATGGAAAATCAGGTGCTTTCTGGCTTTTTTCAACTGCGCGGGCCGATCGCGCCTCCAGAAGACATCGTAATTTTAGCAATAGACGACCAGTCAATATCAATTCCCGAACAGTACTATAAAACAGATCCAAAACAGTATGCCTACTTAGAAACACTAAAATCTTATCCTTATAAACGGGCTGCATACTCCCAGGTAATTACAAAATTAATCGAAGCAGGTGCCCGCGCTGTAGCATTAGATGTAGTTTTTGATACGGCAAGCAGCTATGGAGTTGCAGACGATCGCCAATTTCAGGCAGTACTGCAAAAATATGGCAATAAAGTTACCTTAGCAGCCGTTTACGAAAACTCTCAGACGCACCAAGGGTCTTTTACGCAACTGACAGATCCACAACAAATGTTTCGTACAAAGTCAGTATCCATTGGTTCAGTTAATTTTCCTTTAGAAGCAGATGGAAAAGTTCATCGATTAGCGAGTGAGTATCCCAAATTATTAGGTGAAGATGATTTATTTACCAAAAAGCGACTCTCTTTTGATGAAGCCGCGCTGAAGGCAGCACAAGTAAATTATCCCCGACCAAAAGGCGATCGCATTTATTTTTGGGGGCCTGCGGGTACATTTGAGCAAAAACCTTTTTGGCACGTACTCGACCCGCAAAACTGGAACAGCTATTTGCAGCAGGGAAAGGTGTTCAAAGACAAAATCGTGCTGATTGGTGCAACAGATCGGTTACATAATGATTATTATCCAGTTGCTGGTAGTAATAGTACTGACCCGATGTCGGGCGTAGAAATTCACGCCAATGCGATCGCAACTTTGATGACAGGAAAAGCGATCGCCCCAGGAATTAATAGTCCACCATTGCAGGGTTTGTTTGTGCTAATGCTAGTTGGCAGTTCAGCCTTGATGATTAGCAGACGCAAACGTAGCATCCATAGATTTTTCTATAGCCTCGCCCTGTCTGGCGCTTGGGGAGGAATTAGTTATGGATTATTTGTCTATGGTCAGTTAATTTTTCCCACTAGCGTACCAGCGATCGCGATCGCCATGACTGGAATTTCCTATTTGGCAACTTCAGTCATCAGAGAAAGCATCAGAAAACGCCAATTAGTAGACATTTTTCAGAAGTATAAAACTTCACCCGTTGTCCAAGAGATTATCAGCCAACAAGATGATTTCCAACACCTAATCCAGCAACGAGATTTAGCCTTATCAGGGAAAGTCTTGGCTAGACGCTACAAAATTGTCAAAGTTCTCGGTTCCGGTGGATTTAGTGAAACCTACATTGCCGAAGATACCCAACGTCCTGGTAATCCGCGATGTGTTGTCAAACAATTAAAACCAGCCAACACCAAACCAGAAGGATTGCAACTTGCCAGACGTTTATTTCACTCAGAGGCACAAACACTAGAAAAATTGGGAAGGCACGCTCAAATTCCTCAACTTTTGGCTTATTTTGAAGAAGATGAAGAATTTTATTTAGTTCAAGAACAGATAATTGGTCATCCTTTAAATCAAGAACTTCCAGCAGGTAGAGCAATTGAAGAAATTGCCGCGATCAAAATTATCAGGGACTTATTGCAAACATTAACATTTGTCCATGAAAACCACGTGATTCATCGGGATATTAAACCCAGTAATATCATCCGGCGACACTCAGACGGAAAACTGGTGTTGATTGACTTTGGAGCCGTTAAGGAAGTTGGCATCAAACAGCTCGATCATCAAGAGTCTACCCCTTTCACCATTGGTATTGGTACTCAGGGTTACGCACCAAGCGAACAATGTTTTGGGCGTCCACAGTACAGTAGTGATATCTATGCAGTTGGCATGGTTGGGATTAAAGCTTTGACTGGTGTAGCACCCCGCGAGCTAGATAGAGACGCAAATGGGGAAATCAAATGGAGCGATGCCTACGGCGATAAACTACACACTCAGGTCAGCCACTCCCTAGCTAAGATTCTCAGTAAAATGGTGTTGAATGACTTCAAAGAGCGATATCAGTCTGCATCAGAAGCTCTTAAGGATCTTGAAGCTCTTAAAGTTCTTGACGATTTGGTAAATTTCCAACAGAGAGACTATATTCCAGAAGATGACTTATTAATGAATACTTTAGACGATTTAGACATACCCACAAAATCTTACTCAGAAGGACAAGAAACTTCTAAATAAAAAAATCTCCAATCACTCTGGAAACTGTTCTTAAGTAGGCAAAGCCAAATCTGATAGTTGTATTGGATACAAAAATTTGAATATTCTATACCAATTTGAAAAAATAATGCGACAAATAGACTACTTGTAGAGACGCGATTCATCGTGTCTTTACGATTCATCGCGTCTTTACTCAAAGATGTGTTGCAATCATTAATTGAACTGGTATTAATTTTTGGAGTTGTCAAAGTATAATCAGGCAGGAAAATAGGAAAATGAGAAGAAGGATTTCCCCCTTCTCTATTTGTGGCTTTTTCACTCAGTCCTGCACATGATTTTAATTTAACGACAGAAATTCTTCTCCTGTCGTGGGATGAATGCCTATTGTTTCATCCAAATCTTCCTTGGAAATGCCCTTGCGAATTGCCACACCAAGGCTTTGAATGATATCTGCTGCATGTTCGCCCACCATGTGAGCGCCCAAAACTTGCCCAGAATCACTATTTAGCACTAACTTTATAGTGGTTGGCTCATCCTGTTCGATCATCTGATACAACAGTGGTTGGAACTCGGTGCAGTAGCATTCTACAGATTCACCAAATTTTTCCCGTGCTTTCGCCTCTGTCATCCCCACACTAGCCGCTTCTGGACGGCAAAAAACAGCAGTGGGCACATAATCATAATTTAGTTTTTGCGCCTTGTTCCCAAAAACTGTATCAGCAAAGACAATACCTTCTGCCTTAGCCACTGGAGTCAATTGCACGCGGCTGGTGCAGTCACCCACAGCAAAAATGTTTTCTTGGCTGGTGCGACTGTATTCATCTACTTTGATTGCACCATGTTCGCCAAGTTCAACATGGGCATTTTCCAAACCAAGATTCTTGGTATTTGGAACGTAACCTGTGGCAACTAAGATGGTATCTGCTGTAATTATTTCTTGGCTCTCACCAGTAATAGTTAACAACAAACCCTCTTCTGAGTATTTGATTTCTTGAACAGTGCTATTGGTGAAAAACTTAATTCCACGTTTAATCAACCCCTGTTGTACAGCAGAGCAAATGCGATCGTCAAACCCCGATAAAATCATCTCGTCTTTTTCAATCACCGTCACCTCACAACCGAAAGCGTGCATCATACTGCAAAATTCCACACCAATGTAGCCGCCGCCAATAATTGCTAAACGTTTTGGCAGATAGGGTAGCTGAAACATCTCGCGGGATGTGATGGCATATTCTATACCTGGGATTTTGGGCTTAAGGGGTTGTCCTCCCACAGCAATTAAAATTTTGTCGGCTGTAACTTTGCGTCCATCAATATTGATAGTATGGGCATCGATGAAAGTAGCATGTTGGGAAATTAATTCAATTCCAGCTTTTTGCAATTGCTGAAAATAGGATTGGTTAACGCTGTCAATATGCTGATGTACTGACTTAATAAATAATGTCCAGTCAAAGTATGTTTGACAGTCACTCCACCCATAACTTTGTGCAATTTGATTTTTGAGGGCGAAGTCAGCAGCGTAGATAATCAGCTTTTTTGGAACGCAGCCGCGATTTACACAGGTGCCACCAATAGCTTCTTGTTCGGCAATGGCGACACGTACACCATAACTAGCTGCTTTTTTAGCTGCTGCCAATCCCCCAGGCCCAGCACCAATGACAAACAAATCGTAATCAAATGTCATAAAAATCTGTTCCTTTTTCACTTTTTGGAATGCAGAGCTATTTCATACCTTATAGTTATTCACACAAAACTTCATCTACTGTCTTTGGGTGGACAATTTGGGATGAAATCAGGCTAATATTTAGCAGATTGCCGCATTATTAATAGTCTTAAATCGAAAAGAATAGCGATCGCCCAATGATTACTAAGTTATATTACACTTTATTGACAAATAAAGTGTAATATTAACCGCCTAAAACTTAGAAGTGCGATCGCTGACGACAAGGTGTAACCCATTGTCTAATTTGGGCAGCAGCATACTAGAAAACAACTGGAAATGCGATATTTGCAGATAATTATGGGCAATCTAGTAAAGTTTGCATCTCCTGTGCATCCCTTGTCATTCCCAATTGCTCAAAACTATTAATAGCCTGAATGGATAGTTGGCAAGCTTTCTGGACACTTCCCCACTTTTTCTCCCAGCGGGCTAGAGAACGTTGATAACGAGCTAGACGGCGTTTATTATTGCTACTTTCGGCAACAGTTAAGCCTTTAATTAATAACTTTTGAGCTTCATCGCGATCGCCTTGGTCGATGGCAATATCAGCAAGCCAATTTTGAGCAGAATTAATCACCCGATGCCAATTTATTTTTTCTGCACTTTTCATCACATCTTGAAACAGCTTCTTGGTTGAAAAATATTCACCTTCTGAATAAAAGATTTCAGCCCGATGATAAAGAACGGGAATAAAATAGCGGATATGCTGTCGCTCGTCTAGATTCGCCTCAATCGCTAATTTTTCTTCTACTGTTAGCCAGTGGCGTGCATCTATATAATTATTCTGTCTGATTCGCAGTCTAGCCATACTTTCGGCTAAGTCAGCTTGAACGCATGAATCTGCATGGTCGCGTAAAACCCATGCCCGCTGCAATATTTCGTCTGCTTGTGTGAGACTTTGAGGCGAACACTCCCGAATTAACAGCCAAGTTTTGCGGATCATGAACTTCACCAAAGATGACCATTCACCACGTAGTTCTGATTGTTCTATCAGCCATTGCAACCAATCAAGGCGATCGTCCCAATAAGCATAGAGATTGGCGTAGTGGTTCAACAGCAACCACAAATCCCTAACTTCTGCATAATGGTCTTGGTTTTTACACCAATAAAGTACTGCCCGTAGATTTCCTTCCTCTTCCTTTAACCTGTCGTAATGTATCCAGTTCTCCCAATCTTCTCCACCGTATCTGTAAGCAAAATTTAGATACCATTTCACCCACCGTTTCCGTGCTTCTTTCTCAAAATCTGGGTAAGCAGATAATTGTGCTAAGGCATACTCACGAGTCAGAGACAGCATTTCGTATCGTTTAGTCTCTGAGTTCAGATTCACTAATGAGAGTTGCTGCAAACGTACCAGGCCATTATTGACAGAATCAGGAGCAGATGTCAGTCCAGCTACTTCAGCCACAGCTGCTTGGATGGGAGAGTCAGGAAAAATCGCCAATGACATTAGTAACTTGTGAGGTGGCTGTCCCTTGATATTTTGCACTGATTCATCAAAGCAAAAACGAGCCACATCGCCTGTAGCGGAGGCTAACTGATCCAATACGAAGTTCAAAGAGTAGCCACTGGAGACTTGACCGAGTGCGTAGACAATAGCGAGGGGGATTCCTCCAGTGCGATCGTAGAGCAAGCTAGAGTCTTCATCTTGGATAGTTATACCTTTTTCTTCAGCTTGTTGCTGAATCAACTGCAAACCATCATTCAGAGGCAAGTTTCGCAGACTGATTGGCAGCAGGGCAATTCGTTCGCGGGTAGTAATTACTACTTTGACGCAAATGGGTAAATTGTATAGAAATTCTATAACCTCATCCCTGTCCTCTATAGTCTCCATATTGTCCACAATTAGAAGCGTTCGCTGTTTAGAAAGACATTGGCGGACACGCTCAAATTGATCGTTGGGAGGAGATTGAATAATTGTAGAGTCGTTTAAGGCATTGGCAATCACCCGAAAAATTTCGCGCAGGTTACGCTGTCCTTGCTGCCGTTGCAAAATCATATCGGGAATCAGTTCTTGTTGTTTGGCTGAAGTGAAAATAATTGCATCAAATTTAGGTGCATCAGAACTATTTTCGTTACTAGCTTCTAAGCACAGGTAAGCAGCTGCTAACACCAGCGCCGTTTTACCTACGCCACCAATGCCATGTACCGTAATCATGTGAGCGCCATGCTCTGGCAAAAGCCTTTCCAGTAGCTTTTTCATATCTGCCTCGCGCCCAATAAATTCTGTGTAGGTTGGTGATGGCAGATTGTGGGAGGCAGCAACACCTTTGCGATATCCATGTCTTTCTAGAATGCAAATAAGGTTGCTTGACCTCACGCTGTTGTCTGGTTCTCCTGTCAAAGTTTCAATATCTCGATAGATATTGCTCAATACCACTCTCACACCAGCCCGAACTCTGTACAAGTCCTGACTTATCTGTGTCAAGCTATACCCACACAACAACCCAAGTAACAGGTCTTTCTTAGCATTTTGTCTGTATCGCTTTTGAATTCTAGATTCCAAGTCAGTCAATAAACGATCTATATCCCAGTCCTGTAAAACCTTTTGATACCAGGTTTCAGACAGATTCCCACCCTCTGGCTCATCTGACATAAACATCGCCCTATTAGTCTTTGATTAAATGTTGTATTACGAACATTTTAACGGACAAAATTTTCAGATATCGTATCAATCTATTTAACATTACAAAGCATTAACACATTGTTAACTTTGCAACTGGCTATTAATAGTAAATCTCCCTATATTAGTATCTAAATTGATTTTTGTCTTTAGTAGGTAGGGAGTTACTCCAGATAATGCCTGCTTCTAATCTTTAAAACTTCTCCAAATTGTTTACTCAACAAAACTATGAAAAATACAACACTCAGGTTCTTAAGTATCTTATTTGGACTAAAACAATCTCGGCGTTATTTCCCAGAAGAAAGACAAGTCTGTGTATTCAATAAACGTCCCATATTATACCGAGACTTTTCGCCCAACTCTGCACAGGAATCAATTGATGAACTACAAGAGCGATTGCAAGCTCAGGGTTTTCTTTCAACTATTAGTGGTAAATTTGACATAGAAACAGAAGAGGCTGTAATAAATTTTCAGAAAGCCAATAATCTTCAGGTGGATGGAATCGTTGGTCCACTGAGTTGGGCTTGCCTTTTCTACTCAAAGCTTTATCGCAATCAAAAAAGTATGTCGCCAAAATTACAGGATGCTATTAAGGAACTGCAAACTATCCTTAATGAAGAAGGATTTTTCAAAAAAGAACCCGACGGGTATTTTAGTAGGGAAACTGAAAGAGGTGTTAAACGTTTTCAAAGAACTTATGGACTGAAAGATGATGGCGTAGTTGGGGCTGCGACTTGGGCTGTATTAATGGGAATGCGACAAAAAATAGATAACAAAAGTTTTCTCCAGTTAGTTTATTTTCTATCGCCCCAATCCTGGTTTTTTTGTAAGCAGTTTTTAATGATCTCTTTCATTATACTGGGTATTTATTGTAGCCCCATACCAGCAGATGAACTGAAATGGAATATAGCCTTAGCAACTGCCTATGGACTCACCTGTATAGTGCCTTTTCTCTTAGAGTGTTTACCGCTGAAGCCCTCGAAGCATTCAAGTTTACCGCTTTTAGAATATGCTCCTTATGTGTTAACTGGTATCTTTTGGAAACCAATTATCGGTTTTTTGGGGACATTGTTTAATTAATATTGAGTGGGTGAATAGATGATGAGCGATCGTTGTGCTTCTAAAAATAGCGATCGCCTACGCTCGGAGGAAAGCGATCGCACTTTTTGAGAAGTACAACACCAATATTGAGTGCAGAATAACATAGTTAAGAAATTGGTGAGGAATGGAACAGATATTCGACTCAATTATCAACCTTCTTCCTCCCAATCCTCAATCTGTAACCCATTCACACGATTGAATTCACTCTTATTGTGGGTAACTAAGATTAAATTATGTGCCTGAGCAATCGATGCAATTTGCAAGTCATAAGGCCCAATAGGCGTACCTAAAGTTGCCAATTCAGCACGAATTCGACCAAAAATTGTGGCGGCTACATCCTCGAAACTCAAAGATACAAAATTATTGAGAAAAGCTAACTGTAAAGCTAAGGTGCGTTGAGGATTCTTGCTTCTTATCGCACCATAAAACAGTTCAGCCTTAACAATTGAACAAACAGCAATATCCTGTGGTGATAAAGACTCTAACCGTCGTCGCACTCCAGATATTGGACGATTTAAATAAACAATGCAAGCATTGGTATCTAATAAATACATCACTCTAATGGCTCCCGCACTTCATAGTCACCTTGGGGATATCTCACCAGAGGATCATCTTGCAGACAACCAGCCGTCTGTTCAAAAAAACCAGGAGGCCACCCCAATTCTTCAGGTGTTTTTACCTGCACTGGTGCTTCAATGTTACCTTTTGCTGCAAACACCTTCAGAGCATCAACAATTACTTCCTCTGGCGAAGCATACTTACCACTTTCAATCTGAGTTTGGATGAATTGCTCTATCTCTGGATTTAAGAACACATTCATAGATTTATTTTTAAGGATGCTTTTCCACAACTATTTTAGTCTGAAGTGAGATGGTAACTGAAAATTAGGTTGTTATTTATATGCTTTGGCTCAAAAGTGCGATCGCACATCGAAGACACCCTACTCTTACCCATAGCTGAAATAGAAAAACGACCATTCAAAAATTAAATCAAACAAAGGCGGGTGCGGGGATTGAACCCGCTAATCCCCACAATGGTGGAGACGTAACCGATAACCTTAATTCTTCGGCCCCAAAAGGCAAGTTGCGAACAAGGATAACCCGCCATGAAGTATGAAGGATAAAGGATGAAAAACTTTACCCTTCAGCAATATCTACAATTCACCCTTAGCAAGCATCTGGATGATCCGAGGTGTACCTGGGTCAAACCCTGCCAAATCCCAAGACAGCGAATCTTCAGGATCTACCAAAGTAATTTGGTAAGGTGTCAAGGTGACATACACCGCCTTGACGTTAGGATTTACCTTTTTGCGGTACTCCTTCAGCGCTTGACTAGGATGCTTATACCCAGCCCAGCTTTCCGAGTCAGTCCAAAAGCAGACTACATCTGCTTTAAACTTATTCTTAATCATCCAGTCATAAGCTACCGATGCATCCGTTCCACCAAAGTTTTGATTGCTAGCTTTGCGAACCGCAGAACTAAAACTATCTTTGGCAGTAATACCTAATTCACGGAATTCCGTAGCAAAGCCGCGAATCATGTAGTTTTTCTCTGCTTTTGCTGTCACCAGTGCCATTGTGGTGGCAATTTCACAGCAAGTCAGTCCCATATCTGCAACCATACTACCCATAGAACCGGAAACGTCTACGGCGTGCATGAAAACTTTACCTGTGGGTTGCACAACATCAAAAGACAGTTCAACCGCCTTTTCTAAGATGTCTACAATCCGAGGAACTGGATTCCAAGTTTTCTTACTGCGTCCTAATGTTCCACCAGATTGATATGTTTTGAGTGCTTTCAAAACATCAATTGGATGGATGCGACCTTTACGCAGATGTTCTTTGTTGTTAAGAACTGCTTCCACTCGCAGCAAGTTGGCAGTTTCGTCAGTTCGCAACACACCTAGTTCGGTTAAAGAACCCAAGTTACGCAGCATTGCACCTATTGGCATTTCCTGAAATAGTAGCTGCCAAGCAAGCTTGTCCATTTTGCCCACAGGTGCAGCCATTTCGTGGGTTAAACGTCCTTGGGAAATAGCTTCATGAGTTTGGGTAGGATTCCGCTTCAGCCACTCATACCACCAAATCTGCGCTAACGCTTCTGAGGGGATATCTGCTGCCAATTCTTCCCAGCCTCTAACTACCCACTCAAATAGTTGACGATGATTTTCTGTAGGCGGTTTGACATGGAACAACCGCAACGCATCCCGGTGGGAGAAGCCTTGACGCTGTTGATATTTCAACAGTTGATAAGCTAAACCCTTGACATCTTCCCGCGATAGCCAAGTTTTACCAGCTTCCCGTACAACTTTGCCAAATCCCCGCAGAGATTTGGTGTAGTTCAACCATTCGTAGAAGTGGCTACCAGTGCGGACAACTTGCGGGAAAATTTCACCAAACGCCTGTTTTGCTTCTGGTGTTTCACCCATTGATAGCAACACTAAAGCTAAGATAGGCGCACTGTTATTGATAGCGCGTCCATCGCTAGCATACAAAATTTCTTCTGCTACACGACCGGGATTTTCGGCAACAGCAAGTCTTACAACTGTCACAAAATCCTCAGTTAATTCCTGTTTGCCAGCGTAGTAAGTGCTTTTTGCTGTGCCAACCAATAAACAACGGCGCAGCATTTTCCAAATACCAGCATCAAACATCCAACCGCCGGAACGTCCCTGAACCATTTCTACTTCTCGTCCGGGGATAGGTTGATTTTGGGGTGTAGTTGTCTTCTTTTTAGTGAAAAAATTGTAATTCATCGTTTCATCTCCCGGCCCTTGCGGGCAAAAATGAAAGGTGGCGGAGCAGGATTTGAACCTGCGACCTCTCGAACCCTAATCGATAACCCTAATTCGTCGGCCTTTGCAGGCAAGGGGTGAACAAGGATGTTTAGCGCTCTACCTCTGAGCTACCCGCCACATGAAAATTCAAAATTCAAAATTCAAAATTCAAAATTCAGGACTAGATTTGGTGTAGTGGAGCGGGATTTGAACCCGCGACCTCCCGCTTGGCAGGCGATAACCCTCAATTCGTCGGCCTTTTCAGGCAAGGTGTGAATAAGGATATTTAGGCGCTCTATCCACTGAGCTACCCACCACATGAAAATTCAAAATTCAAAATTCAGCATTAAATTTGCTGTAACGAAGTAGGATTTTTACCTACACCTCCAGAAGTTTGATCGGGGGTGTTTTAGTTATATGCGATAACCCTCGATACGTCGTCCCTTGCGGGCAAGATGGGCGCTCTGCCATTTGAGCTATTCGCTACTGCTGAAAGCTAACTCCCTCATGAAAGTTGACTTGTATTATTAATGTAGTATATGTATTATCTGTTGTCAAGTGCTTTGGAAAGAAAAGTCTGAGAAGTATAAGCAAGCCATTGGTTAGAATTTCGGGAGCAGATTATCCCAGATGTATGGCGCTTATTTTCTCTGGTAAAAACTTTTGCGCGTAGTTTACCGCACTTCGGCAAGGCTCAGTGACCACCGTAGGCATCGCAGACCAATATTAGATGAGCAAAAAGTTAAAAGCTTATAACACTTACTGAATAGAGCTTTTGCCGAAAATTTTGCCGCCACTTTGCCAAACGATACAAAAAAGTGTCTCAATTTTTGCCAATATAATAATATTATTTCCCAAAATTCACTTGGCAAAAATCGGCATGAGTGAGAAACCCATAGAAGGTAACGGCAAGGCTTTTCTCGTTCTACTTTTGCCCATCTCGTTTTTGATTATTTTCCTAGTTACTACCTGGAGAATTTTACTGGCGGTAATTGTGCTAGTAATTGCCTTCAAGCTTTGGCAGGAATATCAATGGCAACAGTGGACTTATCGAGTTAACCCAATTTTTCATCAATTGGTTCGTGAAAATCAAGGCAGACTGACGCCAATGGACTTGGCAATCAGGGGCAATTTTCCTGGAACGACGGCAAAACGCTACTTGGATAGTAAAGCCTCGGAATTTGGTGCCAGTATAGTCAACTCTGAAGATGCAGGGCAGTCTTATTACTTTATAACTGCTAGCATTCTCGGCAATATTCTTGATAGTAGTGAGCCTGTTAAAGAACTTCCGGCTCAACCAGTTACTAAAACAGCGCGATCGCTATTAGCACCACCACCAACTTCGCAGGAGGAAGAACCAGAAACCGAATCACTTCCACAGCCAACAGATGAGGAAGTTAATCGATCGCTGGAAAAACAGTTAATTTTTGGCTCTCTGATCCAATCTGAACTTGCGAAACGGCTCAATGTTTATTCCAGCACGGTTTATAAACGGCGAAACGATCCAGAGTTTCCTGAATGGAGTCGCAGCAGAGACCCTGATGGTATTGCCTGGTCATTCTCGGAAAAAACTAAAGAGTTTTTCCCAGTGGAGGAAGGATAACAATTCAAAATTCAAAATTCAAAATTCAAAATTAGAATTTTGGAATTTTTGTTTGTAAACCCACAGCTTCGTTGATGGAATTTAATCCGCTTTGTTCTAGCTTGGAAAGTAAACCAGCTAGAATTCGGCGTACCATCATTGGCCCTTCGTAAATCCAGCCTGTATAAACCTGAATCAAGCTAGCACCAGCAGTAATTTTTTCCCAAGCATCTTCTGGGGAAAAAATACCACCAACACCAATAATCGGGATTTGTCCTTGAGTTTGCTGCCAAATAAAACGAATTACCTCAGTGGAGCGATCGCGCAATGGTTCACCGCTAATTCCGCCTGCTTCATCCTGGGGTGATTTGCCTGTTTGGTCGATCGCCTGGGTTTTGAGTCCATCGCGGCGGATGGTGGTGTTAGTGGCGATAATTCCCGCTAGTTGGTAGGTTTTAGCAAGAGTTATGATGTCAGCGATCGCAACCCAATCTAAATCTGGGGCTATCTTGACAAAAATTGGTTTATGTGTAGTATTTTCTTGTTGTAATAAATCTAAGATGGCACTGAGCATAGAAGCATCTTGGAGCGATCGTAACCCTGGTGTATTGGGAGAAGAGACATTAACAACAAAATAGTCTCCCAAATCCTTGAGTAAACGAAAACTATCGAGATAATCCTTTGCGGCTGCTTCTAGGGGAGTTACCTTAGATTTACCTAAATTTATCCCTATAGGTATCGATCGGGTAAACTCATGCTTTTCTTGTGCCAAACGTGCCGCCATTGCTGATGCACCGCTGTTATTAAAGCCCATCCGATTGAGAGCAGCTTTATCCAACGGTAGGCGAAACAAACGGGGACGGGGATTTCCGGGCTGTGCGTGAAAAGTTACAGTTCCTAGTTCTGCAAAGCCGAAACCCAGGTTAGACCAAATGCCAGCAGCTACTCCATCCTTGTCAAAGCCAGCTGCTAATCCTACAGGATTTGGAAAGTTTAGCCCAAACAAATTTTGTTCTAGGCGGGAATCGTACAGACATAAGGACTGCTTTAGGCGTTGGTTTACCCAACTAGCAGGAGGGCTAATATTTCTTTGCGATAGCCAACTAAAACTGCGAATCGTCTGCTGATGTAACCACTCTGAATCGGTTTTTACTACATTGAACAAAAGCGGACGAATAGCAAGTTGATAAATATCCATTTCAATCTTTAATACTACGCGAATTTGGTAGACTGCCGCGTTTCCTCTTTAGCTTGTTGGAGTTCTTCTTTAGCTTGTCGAAGTTCGTCTTTAAATTGCCGTGCTTCCTCTTTAGCTTGTCGGAGTTCTTCTTTGGCTATCCGCATTTGTTCTGCAATATGCCGCATTTCTTCGGCAGAATTTCGCATTTCTTCAGCAACCTGCCGCATTTCTTCGGCAGAATTTCTTATTTCTTCAGCTAACTGTCGCTGCTCTTCTTGTGAGAGCCTTTTTTTTTCAGCAGACTCTCGCTTGTTCTCTTGCCAAAGCCTGCTATTTTCAGCAGACTCTCGCTTTTCCTCTGAGACTTGTCTTTGCTCCTCTTGAGGATTAGACATAGTTTCGCCCATTTCCCTAGCGCTCCATAATTTAACTTTAACTTATACCTTTATAGCTGTAGTCATATAAATTAACACAGTGTTGAGCGCTCAAAGCCTTGACAAAACTGGGTTTTGACTCAGCACAGGCTAAACGCCCTGCTATTGCTAACAGCACTCAGCACTTTACTATACTTACAACTTTTTGCAAACATCTGTGGCAATATTACTCAGAGTACTTTTCTGGGCATCTTATATATTACAAGTTATGTTAACCAATAAATCAGATGGGGCAGCCGCAAAAACCTATAGCCGCCGAACAGCAAATCCTCTCTTTGGGGCGCGTCCTCCAGAGCCTCAGAGAAGAAGATGATGTTGACGTTCTGATTGAAACTACTATTTCTTATCTCAAAGAAGAGTTTGACTACAAACTGATTTGGATTGCTCTTTACGATCGCCTGAATCACATATTATTCGGAAAAGGGGGCATCACACCCGATCGCGACATGAGCTTTTTACGCCAAAGAGTTGTTCTCAATCCTGGGGATTTATTAGAGCAAGTAGTAATTGAACAGCATCCTTTAGGCGTAGCTGATTTGCAAACTGAAATCCGCGCCGCCGAATGGCGAAAAGTTGCCGAAAAATTCCACATCCAAGGAACGATTATTTTACCGATTCGCTACAAAGACCGTTGCTTGGGCTTGGTATTACTGGGTTCAGAACGCTGGGGCTATCTACTGACAGGAGAAACAAAAGCACGTTTGATGATGGTTTTAGGTGAACTAGGGGCAGTGCTTTATCAAAATGAAATGCATAAGCACCAAAAGCAAACCAGGCGAACTGACGAGCCATTATTAGAATTGCTAGAAAATTTACGCAGCCTCAGTAACCTGAATCAAAGACTTGAAACAGCGGTGCAAGCAACTCATAAATTTGTTTCCCCCAGTCGGACAAATGTTTACTGGTTTGAGCGCGAAGGGCGCTACTTTTGGTGTCGAATGAGCAATCAGCTAGTCAAAATGGATCGCAATTCTAGCACTCAGCAAGCAGCGGGAATGACTGTACAGGACTTGAGCGATTTTTATTATGCTTTGGCAGTTAACCAGATAGTCTCCATTGGTGATGCCCGCAGTTCTTTAAAAAGCCATTTTACAGCAAAATTGTTGCAACGTTTGCAGGTGCGATCGCTTCTGGCAGCTCCGATTTTCTGGCAAAAGAACTTAGTCGGTTTTCTGGCGGTGGAAAGCAATGAACCTCGCATCTGGACAGACACAGACAAAAATTTTGTCCAGGGTGTTGCTGGTTTAATCTCTCTAATTACACCTACCGAAAGCATGGAAGGTACAATTAAACAGATTCAAGAGGATGCGCAACTGACTAGCCAAGTTGCTCAAGGTATCTATAGCGAACATGACCTTCAGGTAACTTTACACAATTGTGCTAAAAGAGTTTTAGCTCGATTAGGTGCTACCCGCTTTTTGCTGTTGCAGTACGACGCCGAGCAGAAGAATTATCAATTTACTTACCAAAGTCAGCCCCAAAATCGCCGGCCGTTGACATTTACCCTGCATACTCTCAAAGAATTAGATGGGCAGCTTTTGCAAGGTTCTACTCAAGCGGTGGAAATTGAGAACTTAGATGAAGATTTACGCTTTTTTAACTGGCGACCCTTGTTATTAGAGAATAATGTGCGATCGCTGCTTGTTTGTAAATGTACTCACGAGCATATACCAGCAGCACTTTTGGTGATTACTCATGAAAGCCATCGTTCTTGGACAACTCTAGAAAAAGAATTGCTGTGGGCTGTCAGTCAACAGATTGGTGTAATTATCCGTCAGTGGCAATTACATAACCGCACTACCCAGCAGCAAAAAACTTCCCAGGCCTTTGAGCAATGCTTACGCATCCTGACACAATCCCAGAACAGCATTGAGGTCGAAAAAAAGCATTTAGAACCTACAGCACTCGAACAAATAGCCTCTATTTTGGGCTGTCCCCTAGCGCTAATGCTATCTTGGGCGCCTGGTGAAAGTCGCGCAGAAATTATTCCTGGAGTGATTGACAATAGCCAATTTGGGATTTTTTCTGATGTATCTATTTCTATCCGAGCTGAAGCCTTAATTCAGTGGGCACTTGCTACAGAAAATTATCTGACTTTGAAGGTGGATAATTTACCTCCAGAAACCCGGAAATGGTTGAATGTTCCAGACAAAAGTCAAATTATGGTAATGGCATTACGTACAACTGCTGATTATGAAACCACTGGTGTCGTGTTGCTTGTAGACTATCAAGAGCGTCGCTGGTCAGAACCAAACCTCAGTGCAACAGCAACTCTGATTTCTCAATTAGCTTGGTGGCGTCGTGAAAAGCAAATTACCCGACTTTTAGAATCCACAACCGAAGAATTACGACAACTCAACTGGTACAAACATCGTCGTCTAGAGGAAATTCAAAGAATAACGGCCCATTCTCTGAAACAAATACACGATTTGGGCATTCCTGCAAATGAATTGACTCAGATGCGCTACCAGCTATTGCTACGGCAGTTAGATCATACAGCCACCTCCATGAGTGGAATGCTAAAACTTGAGAACTGGCAGCTACATATTAGTTGGGAAACTATGCCCATAGCCAGTTTACTAAAGCGATCGCTCGAACGGATCGACAATTTACTCAAACAACAAAAGCTGTGGATTGGCGTACATGGTTTGGGACAACCAATTGACGAGCAAGAAGCACCCAAGAATTCTTCATTAGTTAGAGGCGTTCCTCCCTCCAGCGCTCAATCTGCAATGGCGATCGCTGGTGATATTGTCAAAATTGAATTAGTGATCCATGAATTATTGGTTACTGCCTGTAACCGTTCTCAAACCGGTAGCAGAATTGATATTTGGTGCCGCCGTTTAGATGCGTCAAAACCCTTAGATATAAAATATTCTTCCTCTACAACTGGAGCGGCTGAACATCAGACATCGCTAGAACTATCGATCACATATAACGGTGCGATCGAACCACAGTTACTCACGGAACTACATAATAATACACCCAAAGATGTGCTTGCTCCTTCCTACCTCGACCAACCACCAGCTTTACATCTGGCGATCTGCCAAAACCTCATGCAAGAACTAGGAGGAGAGTTGAATTTCTATCAGTTACCAGATAATCGGGTAGTCAGTCGCTTGTTGTTGCCGTTAGCTATTCATGATTCTTAGTGCAGCTTTGCCTAAAATCGCGGCGAATTGAGTGTTGAAATTTAAACGCAGATGCGCTTCACATTCCCCCAGGAAAGAGTAGTACAAATGTGCTGTGGTTAATTACTTTACTTGTACGAGAACTGCTATAACTACAAGCTTTAACAATTTGTCTTTGTCACTGTCAAGGCTAATTAAACGTAAATATAAAATTATATTGGCAATTATCTTAACTATTTTGTATAGATTTACTGAGTCTATCAAGAGTTAAACAGGTAGCTTTTAGTAACTTGAATATCTACGAAAAAACGTGACATTTTTGAAAATAGTGGTTAACATATAACTTGATAAAATGCCAATAAACACTATTGTTAATTTTATTCAGAGAAAAATAATTAGTTGGATAGCTTTTGCCAAAGAAAGTTTGATATTAATTGTTTCTATTGGAAATATTATTAAACTGCAATTTTTTAGCAATTAATTTTTCAGGATTTAATTATTATCTAATTAGCCGAATAGTCTTTAATACCTTGCATAAATGATTAAATGTAAAATAAAACTTTGAAATTACATATTACATTTGCAGATTTAATCTAATTTTTATGTTGCTGTTGTAATACTAATACTAGCTTGAGTATACATTTTTTTAGTTAATAAGATGGAATCAGTGTATCAAATTCTAACTGTCGGTTTATGGATTCTGAGTTTGCAAACAAGAGAATTCTATGGATGCTATAAAATATTTCTAATCATCAATAGGATTAAATATCAACTCTTAAGTTACCGCTTTAAGGAAGACCAATATAGAATTTATATGCTTGGAGGAATCATCAATGAGCTTTAGATACTTCAAGCATTGGTTTAAATTTGGTTCAATCCGAAGCATTATTGTTTTGGCTCTAATATCAATTCCTAACTTATATACTGCATCTGCTCAGATTACTCCAAAAGGGGGAATTGACTGGATTTTAGTCGTAGATACTTCTGCTTCTATGCGTGGTGTAGGTGGAACAAAAAATATTTTTGAACCAGTCAAAAATTCTATTACTGAATTTGTTAATACGGCCAGATTAGGCGACACAGTGACTATTTATAGCTTTGATCGAGATGTCACTCTAAATGCTAATGATATCACTATTAACAGTAACCCAGACAGAGGTAAACTCAAGCAAATAATTAGCTCACTTCAAGCCGAAGGTGTGCGTACTCATACAGGTAAGGCTGTGCAAAAGGCTTTGCAACATTCTGCTCTGTTAAATAAACGTGCTGACGCTCTTGGTCGTACTGTGAGTATCGTATTTCTGACAGATGGATTAGAAGATGTGCGTGGTATTCCCAATCCTGTTTCTATTCCTGGTAATACCCAATTTTTACGTGAACAACAATGCAAGCCCTACATATTTTTCGTATCTTTAGGATTAAAAGAACACGAAAAGCAACTGAATGACTTTGCTAGCAATCCAGCGCTTTGTGGCAAGGGGAAAGTATTGCGAGATCCTGGAGGAGTTCAGCTAAATCAACTGGCTCAAAATATCAGACCAGTGCTGATTACACCCAAGCTTGATGTAAATTTACCTACTACAAATTTGCCGTCAGTATTACCGGGAACAACTACTGAATCACTCAATATTAATGGTATCAGTAATGTTAATGCTAAGGTAAGTTTGCAACTAGAAGACCCTCAGCAAAGTGGTATTCGCTTAATTTCACCCGATCGCACCATCGACTTAGTTGCGGATCAAGCAAAAGTAATTCCTGTGCGTTTACAGATACCACCGGAGGCAAAGGGGGGCGTTAGTAGCTTGCGCTTGGTGTTAATCAGTACAGATCAAGCGATCGCACCAATTAAAATTGACCTACCCATAACAATTAAGTCACAACTACAAATACAACCGACAAAGATAGATTTTGGCTCAATAGAAGCAGGTAAAATCACTGAAACCCAAACTTTTGTAGTTCGCACCAATACATCTGGAGCAGCTAACTTACAACTGCAAGGCAATTTCAAAGACATTTCTATAGCAGAACCTTCAGCAGCCATATCCTTACAACCAGGAGAAACTAAAATTCTTGTGCAGTTGCAGGTTACGGATAGCAGTTTTGCAGGCGATCGCACTTTCACCTTAGTCCTAACCCCAGATAACTCAATTTCTAATCCTGTCAGTGCAGAAGCTCATCTGTATATTTTGATGCCATTATGGCGAAAAATAGTTATTTGGTTGCTCTTACTGCTGTTGGTGTTGTTAATTACCCTGATAGTAGTTTGTTTGATTCAACGCAAAACCCCCTTGGAATTAGTCGAAGATTTCCGCAACCGTAAACGCTTAGAAGGAGCGTTAATAGTGCTAGAACCACTGCCACAATCATCGGAAGACGAAGAGATTAGTCTCACTAACCTACAAAAGGGTAGAGTATACCTGAGCGATTTGATACCAGCTATCGCTGCTACTAATTCTGATGCCGAGTTAGTCACAGTTTGGCGGTTAGGCAAAAAGAATATAGATTTGCGGTGTTTGAAAGGTGTAATTTTTGTCAATACTAAAAATATAAATACAGATGAACTCTTCAACGAGGACATCATCCAGATTGGCAACGTTAAGTTGCAATTTAACTGGATTGAACACCAAAGACCCTCTGAGACAAGCAGTGGGCAAACAAACTTTTGAATAATATCACAGGAAAGTGAATGTTAAGTCCCACGGTTGTGCGTCCCACGGTTGTTTTTCGTCCTACCGTTGTTATCGGGCTAGGAGGAACGGGTTATGAAGTCGTACTTAAACTTAAAAAGCGATTTATAGATGTTTACGGCTCAGTTCCCGAAGTTATTCGTTTTATTTCTATTGATACTAACGTCTAATGTGAATTAAAGAGAATGAGACTGGAAGGTGAGAACATCAATACC